>DNNS01000674.1 GCA_003497555.1 Spirochaetia bacterium | reverse complement strand
GCTTTTTTCCTGAAAATCAGCATCATTAATACCGGTAAATGAAACAGCGGATTTACCGCATACGGCTTCCATTTTTTTTACGATTTTATCAGGCTCAGTGCCTCCGGCAACGGTAAAATAGGCAGCGCTTTTTATCGCCGGACCGTAGGTTTTTAAAAAAGCGCGTACCGGGGGAATAATATTCCATGACCATACCGGATTGCCGATAATAACAAGATCATAGTCAGCCGGGTTTTTCTGCAGGTCGTTAATTGCCTGTTCCAGTCCGAAGGAAGCGGAAATGATCGATGGTTTTTTACCGTTTCGGGTAGTGAGTCGTTCCAGGTCAGCGCCCAGCAGGCCGGCCAGGGTTTCTGCTATATAACCGGTGTTTTGGCCTTGTGAATAATAAACAATCAGAATTTTTTTTTCAGGCGTTCCCCAGGCGGGGTCCCTGGTAAATTGAATTTTATTTTTAAATGAAATACTTGCCCCGCTCCTGGTATCTTCTTCGGCAGAGGCCAGGGTGTAAACGGCAAACAGAATGCATAGTATCAGTTTCATAAATTGCTCCTTTTTAATACTGCTTAATTATAACATGCAAGGTAAAATGATTATAATTTTGTCATGCCGGATTCCCCCGATAAGAAGGTGCAGAAGAAGCGCCGTGAGAACCGGGCGGTTTGTATAAACTCAGATTTCAAATTTTTTTTCGTGATCAAGTCATGGCGCTAAAAATTTTTAACCGCAGAGTTCCTCACAGCCGCCTTTCATGCAGAGAATACGGTGTTCAGTACCACAGGGCCCCCTCTGCGGCGCGACTTGCTTGTGCGTTTGCTGTTCTGCGCTTATACTGAAAAGTAAAAGTTACAAGAGGTTGATTTGCTGCTTGGTGCCTCGCTGCGGTACCGAGATGCGCCGCACTGATCATTGCCAAAGCGAAAATGATTGCAGTGACTAAAAAAGCTGATGTTGCAGAAAAAAAATTTCGTCATCCGGGATTATATGTACAAGAAGACGAACAGGGGTTCGGACTGTTTTAATAAAATACCACATCTACATTATCAAAATAAACACCGCTGTTGTTTTGGGTGATTAAACCGATTTTACCCTGTTCAATGGAATGATCTGTTATATTTGAAAATAGAGAGTTGTCATTTAATTTAAAACTGATGGTTCCGTTGGTATTTTGCAGGCACAGTGCATACCATTTATCCGTCTGGATAGACCAGCCTGCTTTTTTTATTATCTGCTCCCTCCCGTTGATTATTTTTTTCAAAATACAGTTATTGGTTTCTCCGGCGCTGATAAAAATACAGAAATAATTCTTAATATCAAAATAATTAAATACCAGGCCGGCCTGGGCGTCAGATACAGGGAGCATAATGCATTTCAGCTTATAATTTTTCCAATCCCGGCCGGTTGTGATCAATCCTTCCCCGGTACCGCAGAAAATACTTTCAGAAATTCCGGNNATCCCAGCTCCCGGTATTATTTCCGTCGCACCCGCCGAAACCGTCATAAAAACGCGTGAGCTGCGGTTCATTTAACCAGGGTTTAAAATCAGGATCATTTGAAAAAAGCAGTTTTTCCATGCCGATGCCGTCCGAATGATTGGCAATTTCAACAATGTACTCCCCTTTCTCCAGCCGGTAAAAAGGACCTTTTACCCAGTGCCAGGCGTTAAAATCCGCATCATTTCCAAAAGTAATTTTTTTATAATTTCCTACGGTAAGATAATAGGCATTGCCGCACCCGTCTTCCCAGTGCACTTTAGACCAGAAATGATAGGCTCCTGATTGGTCGATTTTCAGCGTATAACGCGCAAGCCCGCCGGCTTCATTTTTCCAGCCCCGGCCTGTTCCCGGTTCAATATAAATATATGGCGATGCGGCATTGCTTTCATACTGCATGGGGCTTTCCAGATAATTAAAGTGTTCTGCAGGAATGAGAATATTAATTTTATTCTTTACGCCCCTGCGGATGGAAAGCGCAAGAAAAATACCGGTAAAAACCAGCAGACACAATACTTCGGTTTTTTTTGTCATTTATTGCTGTTCCGCAAGTCTTGTGCGGCCCGTGTCTGAAAAATGGATTAGAGTTAAAAAGAGCACTATTATTATTCCGTTTGTTTTTATAAACATGGGAGTAAAAAAATGCGCAAAAAAAATTATTAGATAAAAAACGGAATAAATATTGTTTTTTTGTTTTATCAGTTTTATAAAATATGAAACAAACAGCAGCATCCAGAAAAAAAGCCCGGCCGCGCCCAGTTCCGCTGCATAAACAGTAAAGGCATTATGGCTGAACGGTTCCATGGTATTCATTTTGGGAAGATGATAATAGTATTGACCGATTTTTTTTTGATAATTTCCGGCTCCCAGGCCCATTCCCCTGTTTTCAATCACAGCTTTAAAAGAGGCATAGGATTCAAGATGCTGCTGTTTGATTTCATTGTCTGCATCCTGCATGGATATCGAAGACGGGTAATATGACCATAGAACCCGGTTTTGGGGAATAGCGGTTATAAACAAGGTATGGCAGGCAAGCAGGGCTGCTATAATAATTGTTTTTATGCGTCCGGATGTTTTAACCGACATGCATATATAACAGATAAATCCGCATAAAAAAAGAATTTTAAGAAAAATATTAATAATAAAAAGAGAATTGATTATCAGACTGATATGAAAGAGATATACAGACAGGCGCCCCGGTGACTTGCCGCCGGCGGATAAAGTGGCGGCTTGGCGGGGAAGATTAATATATAAAACCAGGACAAGCAGGGAAAACAATAAAATGAAGGACCCGGATAAAGAATAATGCCGGAAGAACAAAAAAACCTTAAAAACATTTTCTGCAGTAAAAAAATTAATAATCAGGAAAAGCGACATGAATACCGGAGAAAGTACAGCCGCTTTTTGTATTACCGCAGCGTATTCCGTATTTTTATATTCTTTTACAGCATAAAAAACACAAAAAAAATATTCAATATATTTTATACATTCCCTGGCATAAGCAAGGTTGAAATCGGTATAAAAAATGCTGAACAGGCAGCTGCCGAGACAGGCAAAAAAAAGCAGGGGATATCCCCGGAAAAAGTTAATGTTTTTTTTTATAATTAATTGTTCAAAAGACGACAGGGCAAAAAGCATTAAAAGACATAAGTCGGCGGCAGAAAACGGTATGCTTTTTAAATGCCAGGCGTACGGAAGAGTTAAAAAAAATACTGAAAGCAATATTTTTTTAAAATGCAGGGTACTGATTATCTGCGGCATTATTTATTTTTTACAAATTTGAAATTTTCAGGTATCTTCAGGCCTTCAAATACAATATAATATATAATAAACGCCTCAAAGAGCAGGCGCAGCATACCGGCGGCATCTGTAAGGTTAACAATATATCTTGATGACGCAATCATTCCGTAAAGACTGTATATTAAAAAAATCAGACATAACGATACTGCCGGCACGGCAAGGTTTTTATGGAATCTCCTGAAATAAAAAACAATAATAAAAACCAGGGCCGCGATTACCGACTTAAGCGGAAGATACAGACCCTGCATTTCAGGTCTAAAACCGTAAACCCGAACCGGGCAGCCTGCTGTTTTCTGGTAAAACGTCAGCAGCGCAAGAAAAAAAATAATCAAAAAATACCGGATATTTAATTCCTGTTATGGTTTTATATTTACCGGATAAAATCCGAGTTTAATAATATTGATATGCCTGTCAATGGGCCAGCTTTTCTGGTTTAGCATGGACTGTTCGGTTTCTATTTCAGAAAGCTCCGCGGTATGGTAACAGGTTTGTCCGATGCCCAGGCGGAAATCGGCGTTTCTATTGTCTGCTGGGTTTTTTAATACCAGACGGTAATTGACAAACAGCATAAAACAGTCTCTGAGTACGCAGAGAGAAACCATATCGTAATTTTCAAATAAATCCAGATTAAAAAAACTCTGCGGATTTTGACCGTTCTTGTACAAAATAACTTTTCTTTTTACAGAATCACCGTCTTTGTTCAGGGGTCTATTATTGCCGCCGGAAGAAAACTGCATCTGATAAAGATTATTGCTGCTTTTATTTTTTAAAAACAGGGAAAAGGTATTCCGGCTGTTTTTCAGTTTGTTGACATCTATATCAACCCCGAAATATTCGCCGGGAGGAATGTCGTACCAGATAATATGATCTTCTTCGGGCGTTTCCGTAAAAACCCTGCGCCAGCCGTTGGTAGTAATCGTTAGTGTACCATGATATAGCGCCTGCGTATTCCAGAAACCGCGTTCCTGTTCCCATCTTGACAGATTGAGCCGGTTGTAGTCATTATTGACAAAAGAATAAAAATTATCGAATATTCTGTATATGGTTTCATTCTGCAGTTCCGCCCCGGCAGAGGCATGGTCAAAAACGGATTTTGCGGAATCAGCGCCGCTTTCCCCGGTAAAAATACGATAATCATAAACCGCATCCGGATGCGGATTCGGCGTTCTGTGAATAAGGGTATTATTTATATAAAAAAACAGATAAGTATTGATGTTTTTTACCGTCAGCAAATTATTTTTTTTCAGCAGTTCCCCGCTCAGCGCCGTATTTTTTTCTTCTTTCCGGCCTGGTGTAAAACTAAAAATATTTTTACCGAAATCAACAGCATAGGTAAAAGTCCGGATCGGATCATCTGCGGATTTAAACACAGCATACTGTATAAATAATTTTCGGCTGCCGTTGTTTATAACATCGAATTCATGCTCAAAGTCGCCGATCAGCATGCCGTTCGGGCTGTAATTGCTGTCATGGTTTTTTTTTATTTCCTCGCTGTTATAGTCAAGGCTGTATATATCCCGTTTTTCAGAGGAGTTTTCAAAAACCACATGAATATTATCAAAATAGGAACTGATATTTCCCCATGAATACAGTCCGTAACGGCCTTTTAAAAAGGAAAAATCCGCATAGGCCATAAGCTGCTGATCATTAAAATACAGATCAACCGCGCCGTTTTTCAGTCCGGCTTTCATCTGAAACCAGGTATCGGGAGAATAAGCCTGAGACGCTGATGCCAAAATGGATGATTTGCCCCCCTGTATTTTTAACAGCTGGGCATTGGTCTGAAAATTCTGTCCGGGAACGCGGTAAAGATAATAATTATCTTTATCCTGATAATTGAATACCAGTCCGGCCCATTTATTATCCGGGGAAAATATTTTAGCTTCCATGCTGTAATTTAAATCTTCACCGCGTCCGCTTACTGACAGGGAACGGTTGCTGCTTTGGCACATAAAGGTTTCCGCAAGACCGGCGCTGTCCAGTTCAAGATTCGGGCTTTTATGCCACTGGCCTTCAACAATTTCCCAGCTGGCGGTATTGTTATTGTCGCACCCGCCGAAACCGTCAAAAAAATTTCTGCTGCTGGTAATAATCAGATCATCATAAAGGGCTTTATCCCCGGTATAAAAACCGAAAAATCCGCAATTAACCGGCTGCAAATTTTCTTCGTTATCTTCAATATCATAAACATTTACAATTGTCTTGTTATTCATGGCGATTTGGATGTTATTCTGAAACATATCCAGCCTGAAATTATGCCATTTTTGCGGGGCATAACCGGAAGAATTTTCCGCTAACATGTCAACCCGTCCCCGGCAGATTTTTTTCAGGCTCCAGTTGCTGCTGCTGAAAAAAAAATTATAATGATTAAGTTCATTTTGATAATAAAAAACAAATCCTGCGTATCCCCGGACCGGATAAACCGCAGCCCGGGCAGTGTAGTTATTCAAACTGATGTTTCCAAACAGCACCTTGGCGCCGCTTTCTTCGTCGGTTATATATTCTTCTTCCTGAAATTCGCATTTTTCGTCTCCGGAAAAATCAAGAATTGATTCCGGTTCCCGGCCGTACGCGGCAAGCGGCTTAATATTTTTCGGCAGCTCAAGGAAATCGGCAGACGGACCGTTATAAACTTCAAATCTGTTTTGCTCCTCCGGGCAGTCGCGCATATTAAATGACAGCTGCCTGTGCCTGGACATGCGGAAACGCCCCCGGCTTCTGGAGGTTGCATCGTTATACGCTTCAAAATATACGCGATCGCAGAGATTTGCCCCGGAAAGGCCGCGGCGAAACAGATGGGCATTGTATAAAGGCAAATCATTAACAGCAATGCAGAAATTTTTTTCATTCGTATACATTGATACGGAAAACAGATTATATTTGCTTTCAGCAGGCAAAAGCATGGTCCGGCAAATTTGAATATCATTGGACATAGCAGCTTCGGCTGTTCCGTTTTGCATTTTAATATAATTGGCCCAGGCAATGATTTCTTTTTCGGTATTCATAGTCATGAAGTTTGTAAACACTTCATTAAGAACCAGTTTGAGTTCAAGATATTCATGATTTGCTTTGTCATGATATGCGGTTTTCAGCCTGTAGGTATAAACAGTTTCTTCGTCTGGATCCGCATTGAGGAAATAATCGGAAACAAGGCGGAATTCCCCGGCCCGGAAACTGTTGGACATGCATAAGGTAAAATAATCCGAGCCGCAGTAGGAATTCCCGGTTTTTCCCGTAAAAGGACGCCCCAGCCAGTAGCCGCTTACGGTTTTTAATAATTCCGCCTGTACACTGCCGAAATGATTGGCCAGGACAAAATCAGCATCCCGGGGAATAAAATCAGGATCATCGGTCAGGATGATCTGCTGGTATTTGGTAAGAGGATCGCAGTTTCCAATGTAAATGTACTGCTCGCCGGCAGACAGATCAAATAAGGTTTTTTTATTTCCGGTCCAGTGCCACTTCAGATATACTGCATCGCCGCCTGCTGTATAAGCAGGATCGCTGCTGCCGATATTAATATAAAAACGCGAAGCGCAGGCATTAACCCACCAGGCATTCAGCCAGAGATAATAAACTCCGGGTTTTTGCAGATAAAAACGATATTTCGCATGTCCGGTATTTTTTCCGCTGCGGGCGCCTATTACCCGATCGACCGGGCTCGCGTGCATAACCTTTTTGGTGAAAGAAGATGGATCGTTTTCCAGCAGGAAGGGTTCATGGATCTCGGTATAATCGGCAGCGTTAAAAACAAAAAAATTTTTATTTTGAATTACGTAATTGGTAGGCGCGGAACAGATAAAAGCGAAAAGCAGTAAAATACCGAAACCTTTCATTTTTTTTTAATTATTTGAAAATCGGCAATATATTCCCAGTAAAACCGGTTTTTTTTTTGATTATTCAGATAGCCGGCGATTAACGCCCCGAGCCGCTCACCGGTTTTTTCATAATCAATAAGGTAATAATAATCAATGTCAAAGCCGGAAGCAAAATAATTGCCGAAAATTCTGACTTTATGTTTTCTGGCATATTTTAAAATAATATTCATGAAACGGACCACGTTTCCGTCATTGGTAATATAAAAAAAATCAATCTGTCTTTTTTGCTCTGTAAAAAAATCCTCAAGCAGACTGGAAAAATCGGTTTCATTGCGGCAAAAACCCGGATCGAGTGTAAGAATATACGCCTGGCAGCCCGGATATTTATCCGCTACCAGATTATGCAGAATATCCGCATGATATTCGGAATTTTCCTGATACATGGTCTCAAACAGCAGGATGCTTTGCAGTCTGATATTGTCTTTTTGGCATTGCCCGGTAAAGCTTTGAAATTTACTATGTTCATCAATATCATTGGCTATCCCGTAAAAATTGCTGTTTTGATGAGGAAAAATTTCAGGATAATCAAGGAAAATAAAGAATACCGGTTTGTTTTTAATATGCGCACAGGCGGAAAGCGCAGAAGTACCCATGGCAATATAAATATCACTGTCTGAAGAGCCGGAAGAAAAAAAATTACTCATTTTTTCACTGCTGCCGAAAGAGTTAAAGGATGTATAAAGCGGTGCACAGGAAGCCAGCCTGTTTTTAATGCCGGTTTCCGCCCGGTTATAATATCCGAAAACAGATTGCTTTATTATGGTAATGCGCAGCGGGAAAAGACAACTGGTAAAAAGAAGAAAAAGTACCGGAAAATTTGCTATTGTCATCAGCTTGTTTAATTGTAGTATACGGAAAATCAAAATGCAAATGGGTGCAAATTTATTTCTTGGGTAAATAAAACAACAAAGCCCGCCCCTGTGTACTAAANNCCAAGAAAAAAAAATCATACCCAATGCAAATGGCAAGAAAATCCTGAATGCCTGTAAAATTATTGAATGCTCCTATTAAAAAATTGATTTTTTTAAAAATAATTAAAAAATTTTTTTTCTGCGGGAAGCGCACGGTACCGGGTAGGCGTATACCCGGTAATGCGTTTAAAAGCAGTGGCAAAATGCTGCGACGAGGAAAATCCCAATTGATAGGCCAGCCGGGTTATTGGTTCGGCAGGAAGCGCCCTGGCCGCGATGCGGATTTTTTCACGCAGAATATACTGGTGCAGGCTCATACCGACGGTCCGATAGAATTTTCTGATCAGCACCGGAACTGTAAGCCCGGTATGGGAGGCAATGGTTTTTATACCCGGGTTATTATCTATTTCTTTATTTATAAAAACCAGCACTCTGGGAATAACATCATCCGGCAGCGCAGGCACAGCCGATTTTACTTGCTTACCTGTCATGCCCAGAAGAATCGAGATTAGATTATTCTGAATAATAGTCCTCCGTAAAGGTTGGTGCGGATTTTGGCAAGCTGAGGAAATGGCATCAAGGTTTTTACGTAAATCAGGATGCGCTTTCTGCACGCGCGCCTGATCACTCAGACAGGCAAAAATAACAGCAGCGTCTTGCGGATCGATTCCGGCATAGGAGCGGTGCGGCGCAGGCAGACCGAGCACCATCCAGTAGAACAGCGATTTCTCTATGGGATAATTACCGCTGCCGTGCGGAAAATCCGGCGGGGTGATGAATACTTCACCTCCGGATACGCGGAAGATTTGCCGGGGAGTTACAATTACATCTTTTCCCCTTACCAGGTAAAAAATTTCGATGCTTTGTTTATGCACATGCATTCCCCGCGGCGGACCGGCTGCGTATTTGTTAAACCTGCCGAGAGCAAGTATTTCAGGAACACCGGCTGTATTAAAATTATTCAGTAAAATGCGTTCGTCAGAGTTTTTATTCCGCATGAGTATTAAATCCTAACATATTATTTTTATGA
>DNNS01000703.1 GCA_003497555.1 Spirochaetia bacterium | reverse complement strand
TTTTCTGAGATATCCGGCAGGCATTATAAATTTTAATCTATACCAGCAGATTCCGGTTATTTCCCGCGCCTGGTTTTCATGATCAAAATTCGGTATCATGACTTCATCCCAGGAAGAATCGCTGAACTTAATAGTATGCCATCCGGAGCTGGCGCCCAGGTTCTGCGGGTCAGCTTTGTATTTCCATCTGGTATGCAGGTTTATTACTGCTTTTTCTATTGTACCAGCAATGCTTGATTCCGTAACCGTAACGCCCGGAATACTGAATTCAGCATTAATGACGGGTTTTTTGTAAACAGAACTGATAAAATCAAGGCGTAAAACTGCGGCCGATATCATGGTTTTTACGGATTTTTCATCAAGCGGGGAATTGCCTGCTGAATAAAAACTGTAACTTGCCGGCATATGGGAAAAAAAATCCATATAGGGTTCGAGCTGTTCAATATCTACAGTGCTGTACCACTCACTGGGTATTTGATGGCAGCGCGCCTGCAGGGTCAAGGGAATATTGCTGTATTCTTTTTTCATGGCGCTGTATAATTTCCCGTAACCGGAAGCAAAATACTGTCTTAAAAAATCAAGCCACTCATAAAAAAGTTCCGGATAATCTTTAGACGCTGCAGCAACTTCTTTGCGGAATAATCTGCCGTTTTCTCCGTTTGGCGGAAAATCTACAACGTTATTATTATTAAATTTTATTTTCCACAAGTGAGGAGCCAGTACTTGATCAAACGAAGTAAAAGCGGTTTTAAAAACAGAATTTACCGTATCCAGGGAAGAATATTTTGCTTTAATATGGCTCTGAAAAGCAAGGCGTGTATCTCTGGTAAAGGCAAAATAACCAAGCTCATTGAATAATTCAACTCCCGGAATATTCATATTATCTTTCTTCAGATATTTAAGAAAAACCCTGTATTTGTTGATTAAAAACTCCCTGCCCAAACCGGAATTAACATCTGCTACATAGAAATGTCCGTAAAAAGTATTGCAGATATCATACCAGTCTTCAGCTCCTGCCGCACCGTGTTTTTCAAATATGGCAAGCTGTTTTTCAACATCTTCAGTATGATCCGAACCCAAATCGGGAATGGAATAGATACCCATTCTGGCCGCTTCATTTACCATAGTTTTAAACCATGGGGCATCTGTCCAGGAAAATTCAATGCGGCTGTTTTGGTATTCAAGCTTCATGGGAAAATGACCATAACCGGAAGGATCGGTAAAATCAAAATTATGAAGAACGGTATACCATAATGACGATAATTCAAACTGGCGCGAACCGTTTATGGTGCCGAATAAAAAAACAGGTTTACCATTTTTATAAAAAACTCCATTACTCATTTCCAGGCAGGGAGGCGCTGTTATGCTGCTTTTGTATATTTCATTTTCCCGGGGAGTTAAATGTTTTACATCAATAACAGCATATCCGGCGGAAGCTGCGGCTTTATCGGATTTGCCTGATGAACCGTCTGCCGGAATTTTTTTTTCTTCAATCAGAATACCCGGGGTTTGACAAACAAGCAGCAGGTTTCTGTAAGCGACAGTACCTTTTCCTTTAATAAAAAGCGTAATAGTTAAAAACGTAATATCTTCCGGGATGGAAAAAGCCGGAATTTCTTTTGTAATCCCGGAAAAGGTCTGCCAGTCTTCTTTGCCTGCGGTATTATATTCTTTAAGGGTTTTACTTATTTTTTTTTCAGGATTTATAACGCGGATTTGCACAGATGCCCTGATATTTCCGGATATATAGAAGTCATAATCAAAAGTAAATTTCTGCCCGGCCTGCACCGGAATTTTTTCCAGCAGAAAAAGCTGTCCTTTGGTATCTTCATCTTCTCCGGTCATGCTGAAACATTTTTTTCCGCCCAAACCGGTAAACTGCATAACGCCGCTTCCCTGCCAGAAATTTCCTTTCCAGCCGTCGGGGAATTTGGAATCATCCGATGAAGTCAGCAATGCATTTTTAATCAAATTTTGAGGTTTTTGATCAGCCGCTGTTAAAAACATTACAGATAAACTGATAAGAAAAGACAAAATAATCTTTCCGGAATTTTTTTTCATTTTGATCCTCTCTAACAGTGTTTTATCTTATTAATCAGTAAAGGTTATTTTATAATAATTATTTAAATAAAACACTCAGGTGTTGTCACATATTAAGATGCTGATAATTTCACTCAAGTAATTATAGCTGAAAAATAAAAAAATTCGTTCAAAAAACGGAAAAAATAATTATATTTTTCAGACAATTAATATTTAATCTATATAATTATTTGCTAAAAAATTGACTCCAAAAAGCATTCAATGTATTATTTTCAGACATGATAGAAATTAGCAATCTTTTAATCAATATAAAAAAGCGCGATTTCGGTTATAGTGCCAGGCTTAATCCCGCACCGGATTTCCAGGTAGTTTGTGTCACCAGGGGTTTATTACTGCTGAAAACAAACCTCGGGCTGGAAAAAATTACTCCGGGAAAAANNTCTTATTTCCCCGGTACCGATCTGGAAATGAGCACCGGACAAGAAGGCTATAACGGTATATATTTATTGCTTAAAAGCAATTTTGAACCCTGGATGACCGGAGAACCCCTGGTTTGCACTGCTACTCCGGTGTTGCGTTTGCTAATCCGGGAAACCGAACTGGAACTGAAATCAAACCGTATCTATAAAACAGAGATTTACCGTTCTCTGGGCTTTTCCATATTATGGCAAGTCCGCCGTCTGGTTGATGAAGCGCGCCGAAAATCAGATAAAAACCCGGAATTCTGGGCGGAGTATACAGTAAAAATGCTCGAAACCCATCTTTACACCAGTGAAAAACTTGAAAGTATTTTCAGCTGTTCCGGGCTATCCTACAGGCAGATTGCCCGTAATTTCAGAATTATCAACCGTATGTCGTTAAAAGAATTTCAGCTGCATCTTCGTATTCAGGAAGCGAAGGATTTGCTGCGTCATACTTCTTTACCTGTTATTACTATTGCCATGGAATTAAACTTTTCGTCATCACAGCATTTTGCTGCTGTCTTCAGGCGTTTGACCGGAAAAACAGCCAGGGAATACAGGGCGCACGGATCCTGATTTTTTAAAATTTTTCTTGCCATACCGCAGAAAAAAATAATCAGGATTTTTTTATTTGCCGCAGGGATGTAAGCGCAAATTAATCTTCCACTCAAATTATACCACAAAGCTATGACATTGTCGGGCTGGGTATGCCCCTTCAGCAAGATTATGCTAAGCAATTGCTTACGCAATGCCGGCAATCACTGCTCGTAGGGGTAAAACACCCTGCCGACGTCTTACGTCGGGCAGCGCGAAGCGCTGATGCTCTTGGCACAGGGTGGTTTATAATTACACTCCGGTAGAATTGTCGGTATAGTGATGTTAAATCAGCATTTTAACTTTTTGTTCCCATTGTTCCCGGTAATAAGCTGCTCCGAAGTGTTCAATATGCTCCCGCAGAAAAAACATTCCTTCAGAACGCAGGGGCCGGCCGTCTTCCAGTATTTTCAGCATGGCTCTGCGGATACTGGTATCTCGGGGAGCTGTTTTCAGATCAATATTTTCGCTGCCAAAAATAAAATAAAGGCCTGAGTTATATCCTGTAGGAACGGGGAACAGATATACCTGTTTCTGAAACATAACTAAATTGGAATCCGGTCTGTAATATTGCTCAAGCAGCGTATTTAAAAACCAGGTTACCAGCCTGAAGCCTCTAACTTTACGGCCGGGAAAATACCGGTCAAAAAAAATCAGCGCATCGGACATGGAGCGATGAACGCTTTCCATGGTCATACCCCCGCCTACGGGAATATGAATATCAAGTACCGGAGAACTGCTGTTTAATACACATTCCCATTCGGCGGATTCAAGCCTGATTTTTTTTTTCATTGCCCTGCCATAGGGCGAAATCGGATGACCGGTTATTTTATCATTAATAACTAGTTCGCTCTGCCAGGAATTTTCCTGCCGGGAAAGACCTTCGGGGAAAATATAACCTTCTTCGGTATATTGTATCCCGTGTTCGGCAAAAGCTATAACAGCCTGGGTGGTTTTATTTTTAAATACGCGTATTTTATCAGGGAAATTTTTAAGGATATACTGAAACCTGCCGACTTGGCATAGAGGCGGGGAAATGATGAAATTACGCCGCCAGCTAAGGTTACGGGGATTTGAACCAGCTACCCCGCAGATTTCACGGTTAAAACGAGCCTTGACCAGGGTATCGCTCAAGGTTTCGGCAGTAACTGCTTCCGGAATATTATATAATTGATGAATTCGCCTGATCTCGGGAACAGACGCCAGATTGATCAGCTGATAAAAATGCCAGTTATCACTACCGAATATTCCGGAAAAATCCGGCCACTTGCGGATGGATTCTGCGGTATATTCCTGGTGACGAAAAACGAGACAATAAAGATGCCAGATTAAAACCCGCAGATGAGCGTCTGCTCTGACCCGGGCGGCTGTTTTAAGAAGAGAAATATCCAGTTCTTCCGGCAGGCCGCAAAGCGCACGGTTTTCTTTTATGGCTTTTTCTTCCAGGAAGAAAAGAGGTTGGTCTGTTAAATATTTCAGGGATTCTTCCCAGAAAGGCTTAAGCAGTTCATAGGAATCAGGCTGTTTTGCAGATATCAGTACGGTTTTTAAATCACACATGTTGTAAATTATAACATAAAATAATTTTTTCCTGTGAATATCCTTTTAGATTATAAAAAATGTTACCCGAAAAGGAATGTAAAAAGTTTCCTGGGCTCCGAGCAGTCTTTTTAACAGCCGTGATTTAAATGTACTATAGTTCATCTAAAAATATTTTTGTTCATTGCGAAAATATAAATTCCAGTTATAATAGTTAAAGGCAGAACATGAAAAACATACAATATCCAATTCCAATTAACGAAATGCGCAGCCGGTATCTCAGGCTCTATTCCGCAGCAGTAAATGATGTTTTGCGTTTTACGTATAAAATGCATGCTTCAAGTTTTCCTTCCGAGTATCGCCCCCTGCGTGAAGAAATGAAAATTGCCGGGCTGGCTTTTACTATCAAGGGAGGCCCGGATATTACTTCCGATAATGAGATGGAACTTCGCGCGCATATGCTTGAAGAACTGCATGAAGATTCCGTTGTGGTATGGGATTGTACCGGCGATTGGGTAACTGCCCAGTGGGGCGAGATCATGACCATGGCAGCAGTAAAAACCGGCTGCCGGGGCGCAATAGTAAACGGCATCAGAGATGCGAAAGCTATACTTGATCAGGGGTTTCCTGTTTTTTATAAATACCGGACTAACACAGGAATGTTAGGCAGATTCCGCATGTACCATTATCAAAAACCGATTTTAATCGGGGAAGTAATAGTTAATCCCGGGGACTGGATCTTTGGCGATATTGACGGCGCGCTTGCTGTTCCCGGAAATATTGCCTATGATGTGCTTTTAGCTGCTGAAAAAATTTTAGGTACTGAAGAAAACATCAGAGATCTGGTACGCAGCGGATTAAAGCCGACTGAGGTTGTGAAAAAAGGCGGATATTTTTAAAAAATATTTATAATATCCGGAAAACCGCTTGCATCAACGATGTAGATGGCGTAGACACCGAACGGATATTTACCAGGGGGTCGTCATGCCACGGTGAGGCACCCGAAACAATGGAAATGACACACACTGCGATAAGA
>DNNS01000379.1 GCA_003497555.1 Spirochaetia bacterium | reverse complement strand
AAGAGACAACGTCAGCATGTAATACTATTTTCTGTCCGCAAGGCGGTCGCGAAACGCGCCGAGGCTCCCAGAAAACAGTATTACAAGCTGGCGTAGTCAGACAAAAAATATTTCCATCGCCCTCAGCGAGGGCAGTGGTTTGTTGTTTTACTACAGTGTGTGTCATTTTCATGGTTTCTGGTATTCAAGTTGAATATGACGACTCCTTTGCAAAATTTGAAACCGCCGCCCGGGTTTTCTGTACCAGCGCCTGCTTCTCCACGGCATTTTTATTAGGCGCATATTTATACGACTGGCAGATTTTTATTCCCGAAAAAAAAACTTCGAAATCCTTGTGATCAAATCCATGCTCTGCAACAGCCCGTTCGCATTCGGCTACCGAAACCCCCCTGCCCAGCTTCAGCAGGGAAGCCAGAAAATCCTGGTTAATAATTTCCAGCTTGTGAAAAAAATCGCGGTTAGAAAGACTTGCAGATTTTTTTTCAAGAATTTCCAGGGCGCGCTGAGTTTTAAAAAGGTAAGCGGCGCGCCGGCGTTTGTCGATGTTTGCGCTTTTCTTCAGAGACCTGCCGTAAAAAAAAGCCATACCGGCAAGAGAAACCGACAGAAGCATAAGACCATAATACCAGGGACGCAGCAGCAGCGGGCCGGCTGTCTGTTCGATTTTCCCTTCCTTGATAAAGCGCAGATCGCGGGTAATCACGCCCGGTTCAGTCCGGCTTTCGCTGTTGCGTACCAGACTTACTTCCTGCTTCCGGCCTTCACTCACTGATAATTTTACCGGAGGTGAAGAGCGGATTACGTACTGTTTTTTCTGCGGTGAAAAAAAATGAAAACCGACTCCCGGCAGTTCGTATTCTCCTTTTTCCAGGGGGATTATATAATACTCTGCCGATTTTTCTCCGCTGTAGCCCGTATCGGTAATATTATAGCGGTCTTTTATCTGGGATCTGCGGACTTCGAATTTTCTCACGGGCAGACTGAATTCCGGCAAGGCAAGATTTTTAAAATTTCCCGAACCGCTGACGGTAATGGTCATTAACAGCGGGGTACGGGCTTCAAGCTTGGTCTTGTCAAATTGTACCTCCAGACTGAAATCTCCCGTGTTCCCGTTAAAATTAACCGGCTGCCCGGAAGGGAATTCTTCCGCCTGTATGGTCACCGTGCCGGAAGAAACCGCTGCATTCTGCGCAAAACCGAAAAACCCTGCCGAGACCGGTACATTAAAAGTATCCCCTTCGGATATTTTTATTCCCGCCGAAATAGGAGATGCAATCCGCCGCACCAGAATTATTTTTTTATAAGTTCCGCGGCCGGGCACATCTTCCTGCTGCACCGGAAAATTTTTCTGAAGAATTTCCGAAATAAATCCGGTCAGGGGACTTAATTTCGCCGCTGAGGGCTGGCCGATATTAACACGGAAATATAAAACAGTATCGATAAAAATCACCTCGTTTTTATAACAGACTTTTTTTGAAGGCACGGTGATCATGAACAAATCCTCGCCTGTAACCTGACGGCCGCGCAATTGCGAAAAGGGATCTGCAAAAACATCGGGTTCAGCCGCGCCTTCCGGCTCGTTTTTGGGCAGAACCGAGCCGGCTACCACTTCGATTGAAAATGTCTCTTTGTAAGCGCCCAGAACGATTTCGATAGTACAGGCTCCCTGCCTGCGCGGTTTAAAAACATAGCTGAACTCGTTTTTTCTTGTAACATTACGGCCGATAACAAACTGTGACGACTGACCGCTGCTGATCTGGAAAAAATCCCCGCTCGTTATGCCGGGAGCTCCGTCGCCGTCGCAGGTAACTTTCAGCTGCAGAGTGTCGTCCATACCGATCCGGTTAGTGGAAAATACCACTGAAATACTCGGCGCCGAAAAGGCCATGCCTGTGCAAAACAAGATAAAGATCAGCCTGGGCATGATTTTCACCAGTCAGGCCCGGCAGGCCGGGACGGATCTTCTTCAATTATCATCATTTTTGCCTGTGATTTTTTCTGGGCCTCTTTAAGGGCATCAAGTATTTTTACTGCATCCTGCAGTTGTATTTTTTTTTCCTGGCGGCCGCTTCCGCGTTCTTTTTCTTCGCCGGCTTTATTCTTCGGCTGCTGCCCGGGATTCTGTTTTTCCTTACCGCTGTTCTGACCGCCGCTTTCGCTTTTTTTTTGCTGCTGGTTATTGCCGCTTGCCTGCTGATTTTCAGACTGGTAGTTTTCCTTGTTGCGCGAATGCTCACGCAGCTTTTTACGCGCCAGCTCCATATTTAATTTGGCATCGCGATCGTCCGGATTCAGCAGCAAAACTTCCTTGTAATCAAGAATAGCCTTATCGTATTCGCCTTTACGGAAAAAAGTATTGCCGCGGTTAAAATAAATGTGCGACAGAAGATTGGGGTCGGTTGCCTCCAGCGCCTGTTCATAAATCTGTCCGGCCTTATCATACTGCCCCTGGCGGTAAAGGGTATTGGCTAAATTATATTTAAGCGCACTATCCCGGGGTGAATTTTCCTCAGCTTTGCCGTATTCAATCAGCGCATCGTCGTATTTTTTTTCAGAATATTTTTTATTTCCGCGCTCGTTATAGTATTTCAGCGGATTAAATATCCAGAAGGTAAATAAATCCCGGCTAAACACCGTATAAAAAAATAAAAAAAACAGGATTTTATTCATTACCAGCCTCCGGAGGTAATTTACGCCTTTCAGATACCAGTACCTCGGCAAATAAAAGCAGAAAGATACAGAAGACGAAAATCTGATATCTGTCTTCATACTGTTTCATTTTTTCACTTTCCAACTCGCGTTTTTCCATTTTCTGAATATCGTCATAAATCAGATCCAGCTGCAGATCACCATAGGTGGAATGGAAATACTTGCCGCCGGTTAATACCGATATTTTCTGCAAAATTACCTCGTCAAGCCTGCTTAAAACCACCTGGCCCTTTTGATCTTTTATATATTCCTTTATGCGGCTGTTTTCATCTTTTACCGGTATGATTTCGCCACTGCGGCTGCCGATGCCTATGGTATAAACACGAATCCCCTTTTTTTTAGCTTCTTTGGCCGCTTCCAGGGACTTGCCGCTGTGGTCCTCTCCATCGGTCAGCAGGATTACCGCTTTATATTTAAATTCCCGGTTATTGAAACAGCCGGCTGCAGTGTCAACCGCATGGCCGATATCCGTTCCCTGGCGGGTTATCATGGAAGGTGAAATGATATCAATAAACATTTCCAGTGCATTATAATCAATGGTAAGCGGGCAGGTAACAAAAGAGGTACCGGCAAAGACCACAAGCCCCACCCGGTCGCCTTTCAGCCTGGATACAAAACCGGCAATTTCACTTTTGGCTTTTTCCAGCCTGCTGGGTTTTATATCTTCAGCCAGCATGGATCTGGAAATATCCAGCAGAAAAACAATATCTATTCCGGTTCGTTTCATCGGCCGCAGCTTAATACCCCATTGCGGCCGCATCAAGGCTACGGAGAAAAGAAAAAATGCCGTAATTATTATTGCCTGCTTGACGAAGCGGCGCCGGTAATCGACATGTGATGCCAGTCTGGAGATTATTTCCGGATTCCCGATTTTTTTCAGATCTTCCCGCCTTTTCCAGGCGGAAAAAGAGAAAAAAATAATCAGCAGGGGAATCGCTGCCAGGGTCCAGATAAAATACGGTGCGCCAAAAAACATCAACAGCTCCTGCTTTTTTTCACGGCAGTTTCCTGAAGCGTGTATGATTAAGAATTATTTCCAGAAGCAGAAAAATCGCGGCGGCCAGCAGAAAAAAAGTAAATTGTTCATTATATTCCAGATACTGCCTGGTGGTGATTTTGGATTTTTCCAGCGTATTTATTTCGTTATAAATTTTTTCAAGCATGCCTGTATTCTGGGCATTAAAATACAGTCCGGATGCCGCATCCGATACCGCCTGCAGAATATTTTCATCCATTTCTATGCGCATGGGCACTTTACGTCTGCCGAAATACGGATCGTCTACCGTTACCAGAACTTCCGACTCGCCCGGTTTGCCAATGCCGATGGAATAAATTTTAATATCAAGAGAGGCCGCCAGATCGGCTGCAGTAAGCGGATGGATTTCTCCGGCATTGTTTACTCCGTCGGTAAGCAGCACTATAATCTTGCTTTTGGCCTGCGATTTGCGCAGGGCATTGATAGCGGTTGCCAGGCTCATGCCAATAGCCGTGCTGCGGGAAATTTCCGGATGAAAATTTACCCTGTTTAAAAAATCCAGCAGGACCCCGTGATCGTGGGTAAGCGGACACTGCAGAAAGCTCTCGCTTCCGAAAACCGCCAGGCCTATCC
>DNNS01000257.1 GCA_003497555.1 Spirochaetia bacterium | reverse complement strand
GTTTTGTATGGCATTGATTTTTTATTTTTTTCAACAACCAGGATGTGCGCTTCCTGACAGGGCAAAGCAATTTTAATGCCTTTAGCCAGTTCTGTTTCCGGCCAAGAGTCTATATTCTGCTCTGAAACAAGGCATTCTTCTTTTCTGATTTCACTAATGTAATACTTGCCGGGAGGTAAATCAAGCTTCACATTAACCAGTTTCGTTTCAGCTCCCCAGAGATTAAGATAGATAAACAGCCGTTCACTGTCACCCATAGCTTTTAACTCAAGATCGTTTATCTTTTTATGATTAATATCCTCTGCTTCCCATACGGTACGCAGAGCGGTATGTTTTACAGCCCAGCCGAGAAAGGATTCAAGCGGCCAAATACTTTCTGAAGAAAATTCCGGAAGCAGCAGATAAATGCCGCTGCCGATTTTATTTTTTTGAATAAGAATATTTTTTTCAACAGCAGCCAAAATTTCGCTGTTTTCCGATTTTTCCGGAAAATTTAAAATTGTTATTTTATCGGGCATGATGGTTTCGCCGGGTAAATGCAAATTATTCAGGGTAATATTTGTATGGATTTTATTGATGGATTTTAATTTTCTTTCCGCTGACAACGAATTATATCTGAAAGAACCGGCAGTACCGATCAAAGTTCCTCCCCGGCCCACCCAGGAGGTAAGATTACTGAAGGCCCGGTCTGATAAATGAGAAACAGCGCTGGCCATTAAAATTTGCGCTTCCGGAGGAATTTCATTTTCTTCCAGGCTTTCTTCCCAAATTATTGTCCATGGTATCTGCTTCATTTCCAGCGCCCGGGCAGCGGAAAGCAAACGCTCCTTGAATAAATATTCATCGCCTTCCTGACGCCTGCTGCTGGATGAATATATCAGAAATACCCGGGCTATGCCGTAACCCATATCTGCGGGCAGGTATTTTTCAGTTCGGCCAAGCTCCCCCCGGAAGGTCTGAAATGCATCAAGCGCACTTCCCGGAAAAACATAGGGATTAATCAGAGTGCCGCCGGTAAATTCATACTCCCAAACACAGCGTCTGGCTGTTTCCAGTGTCCAGGGTTTTTTCCATTGCGTACTGAATTTAGCCCAGGCATAAAAATATACTCCTGATACTCCCCGAAAAATATTCTGCCACAAGCGGGTCGGAATATCTTCCGGCCGGATAGGGACTTGTACCGCATTATAATAACGTTTAACAGCTTGTTCGGTATCTATCAGGGGCAGTTTTCCAAGTCCTGCGGCTTTTATAATTTCAGTTGCCAGCAGCGGTTCAACCGGGCCCTGAAAAAGACCGGCAAAATCATCGCTGGTTATTTTTGACGAATAGGAACCAAAAGACGGCATCAGATATTCTCCGTTGATCAGGCTGATTCCTCCTTCTCTGACCAGACGCCACAAATTGTTTGCGGAGTTTTGTTTATAAAGAGCACCGCTGTTATATTCCACACTGCAGCGTATGTGCGGCCTTTTATCAGCAGATTTAATCAGCGAAACGATTTTTCCTACTTGTTTGGCAAAAAAAGATTCTGAAAATTCTCCCCATAAAGTGCGTATTGGGGTATGATAATCTGCAGGCAGTTTAATCGTCAGGGGATCAAAATCATCCATGCTGTAATGCCTGGCCGCTGCCTGTACTGAGCCGTATTTTTTTTCCAGAAAATTTTTAAAGGCCGTGCGGGTATTATTGCCCAGATCAGAGTAGTCGATTTCATTTAACACCTGATAAGCCAGAACATTAATATTATTTTTTACCGCTGCAGCAGCAGCCGAACTGTAAATTGCCGAAAGGTATTTCCATCCCTGTTCCGAATCAATTCTTATCGGACAGAAACTGACATGAATGTGCTGAGCCTCTTCAACCATGGTGTCGTTTTTCCAGATATTTTCCTTTTTCAGAATGGAATAAGGCAGCCGGCTTTTTGCAATATCAGAAAAAGCCAAAATTACAGGAGTATCTTTCAAACCGTTCAGAAATTCTATAAATTCAGCGGTTGTGGAATAGCTTTTTGAATATGACGCCATTCCTTCCGGGCTGGCATTAAGGGCAATCATTCCGGCATCAGCCGGGCAAAAAGGCTGAATAGAATTAAATCCGATCTCATTAATTAATTCTTTACTTAGCAGGGCGTTTTTATAGATTTTCTGCATTAGGGGCGTTGTGCAATAATCCCCGCTTTGATCAACCTGAAAGGAATCATACCTGACATGAGAATCAACCCCGAATAAAAAATTGGAGTAAACCATTACGCGGCGGGCGGAAACACTGTTTTGTGGAAAAACCGCAGTTGCTCCTGAAAAAATTAAAAATAAAAATATCAAACCGTAATAAAAAGCATTTTGAAAAAACTTTGAATTAGTACATTTTTTCTTTTTAATTAAACTGATGTTTTTATTATTTTTTTTAAAAATTGCATTAAGCATGTTTTACCTGTTATTTTGTGATTTAATATTTTTTCTGATTTTTATCTGCGCTTTTAAAATTTTTTTCATGAGATTTTTTGCATTATAGTAAAAAATCTTGTCTGTGTCATCACTCCAGGCATAATAACGCCCGCAGATATTTGTAAGAAAATACCACAGGGCTTTGCGCCTTTCCATTCCCCATAACTCACTGCTGCGGTTTCCTATGGAATGATCTGTTGCAAATAAAAATTTTTCCGTAAAAAGATGCGGTCCTTTATGAAAGGGACAAGTTTTTTTTCCTAATACTTTTATTAGCCATTCAACCGGTAAATACCCGGAAATATCATGAAAAATATTGGGATAATAATGCAGATTATGATCAGTCTGTTCAGTGAAAGGAAAACCGCAATGCCCGCCGATAATGACGAGTTCCGGAAACATATCGGCAATAGAGGCAAGATATACCGGCTGCATATTAACAGGCCCGTAACACCTTTTTTCCGGATCTTTTTTTTTATCAATGGAGTGGGCGATTATACCGGTATGAAATAAAATCGGCATTTTAAGTTTTTCCGCTTCAGCATAAATTTTCAGATAAAGAGTATCATTATAGGCGCGGGGAGGAAAAATTGCTTTTAGTCCGGTGAAACCGCTTTTAAAGTATTCAAGAACCTGCCCGCTGCCTTTATTCCAATCGATACGGGCAAAAGCAATAATTTTATCGGGCATTTCTCGGGAGGCTTTTAGAATTACATCTTTTTTTACATGCCGGGGAGTATCGGATTCTTCCATGTGAGTATCCATAACCCAAAACTGCTCCACTCCTGAATTTATAACATATTCCCGAGTTTGTTTATCCCAGCCATCCATATGAACATGGGCTTCGATAAATTTTGTATTCTGCATTTTTCCTCCCTGGAAAATACCGTCTTAAAAGACAACGCCCTCAGCGAGGGCAGTGGGG
>DNNS01000311.1 GCA_003497555.1 Spirochaetia bacterium | reverse complement strand
TCATATAAAAGAGTATATCGCGCCATTGACAGTCAGGTAAAGGAGAATGTACCGCAAATGGCGCTTTACGGATCCATGATAATTAAAAATAAACTTGATTATTTTTTATCAGCAATGGAAGGCATTGCCGGAAGACATGTTATTCGATCCATGGACTTAAAACAGCAGATGCCGGCCCTGGAAACTGAAGCGCGGCGGATGAATTTTCTCGCCATGGGTATTGTTAATCCTGACGGAGAAGCGTTTTATTCCGACGGAGCGCGGGTATCTCTGCTTGATCGGGAATATTTTCAGCTGGCCATGAAGGGGAAAACCGTTTTTTCGGAAGTTATAATTTCCCGGGAGAATAATTCTCCGGAAATGATCCTGGCTTCGCCTGTAACCGGCAAAGCGGGAGAAACAGCTGCGGTACTGATTGCACGCCTTGATGCCCGCTGGCTCAGCGAAATTACCGATCAACTGCGTTACGGTACAAAAGGCTATTCCTATATCATCGACGGCAAGGGTACATTAATCGCCCACCACAACAGGGATTTTGTACTGGAGCAGAGAAATTTTGTAGAAGAAGCAAAAACCAATTCCGTTTATACAGATCTGGCTGCCATGTTCAGACTCATGATAAAAAGAGAATCCGGTTTCAGCGAATATTATTTCATGGGATCGGATCGTTTTTTCGGATATGCTCCTGTAGACGGCACTCCCTGGTCAATTGCCGTAGGCGCATACAAGGCAGATGCTTACCAGATGGTAAAAACCAGTCTTTATGGAATTCTTTTAATCTACCCGGTTATTGTCGGTCTCGGCTGTCTGCTGATTGCCATATTTGCGCGCAGTATTGTACGCCCGCTGCGTACCGCCATAGACATTATAACCAAAGTNNCGATCATTTCAACCGTTTTATAGAAAAACTCCAGGCTATAATAAAAGATATGGCGGAAAGCGCCGATACCATTGCGTCTTCTTCCTCTGAACTTTCCGCAGTATCCTCCCGGATCGCCGCCAATTCCGAAGAAATGAAAGAACAGACATCCCGCGCTGCCCGGGATGCCGAGCAATCTACAACCCGGGTAAATACCATATCAGCGGCAGCTGAAGAAATGTCGATCTCCGCCTCCTCTATAGCGGCAGCCATAGAAGAAATGAGCGCTTCCCTTAATGAAGTGGCGCGCAATTGCCAGAAAGAATTTCAGATTGCAAGCGAGGCCGGCAGGAATGCGCGCAGCAGTAAAGATGTCATGGATAAACTGGGAACAGCCGCCCAGGCCGTAGGAAAAATCACTGATGTAATAAACGAAATAGCCGAACAAACCAAACTGCTCGCACTTAATGCCACCATTGAAGCAGCCCGGGCCGGTGAAGCGGGTAAGGGATTTGCAGTAGTGGCAAACGAAGTCAAGGAACTGGCGCGGCAGACCTCGCAGTCAACCCAGGAGATTTCCATGCAGATAACAGAAATGCAGACCAATACCGAGTCCAGTTTTAAAGCCATTGAATCGGTTGTAAATGTTATGGAAGATGTAAACAATATTTCGCAGACTATTGTCAGTGCCGTAGAAGAACAAAGCGCAACCGTTAATGATATTTCCAAAAACGTTAGTCAGATGAGCAGAGTTACGCAGGAAGTAGCCCGCAGTGTTTCCGATTCAGCACAGGGACTTTCCAGCGTTTCATCTGTAATCGGAGGCGTTAATCTTGCAGCCGCGGATAATTCCAGCGGTACCGCCCGGATAAAAATCAGCGCAGATAATCTGTCCAGACTTGCCGAAAAACTTAAAAACCAGGTTTCCAAATTCATCGTTAATTGAAGAATTTGCATTTTTCCGTTAATTCATTATAATTAAACAGAAGATTGTGCACAAATAAATGGCGCTGACAATTGTAGTTTTACTTTTCCTTTTTATAGCAGGTTTTGCGGTTTATTATGCTTTCAGTAATGTAATGAGCTATACCCGCATAAATTCGCTCGAAAACCGGATTCTGGTGCAGAAAGATTTTACCGGTGTACTTGAACAGCTTGAAGAAATGGTGCAGAAACTGCCGGGAAATCCCAAAGTGCATTATCTCTATGCCGAGGCGCTTGCAGCTAGCGGTAAACTGGCCGCTGCCATTATAGAATATAACCAGGTTCTGCGTATGAAAAATTACGAGGAATTTACCGCTGAACTGCAGCTGCACCGCAAACTGGCCATGATCTATATCGAACAGCAGAAATACGAGGAAGCGGAAAAAGAACTGCTGCAGTGCGCCAAAAACACGCCTGACAGTCCGCTGGTCTATACCGAGCTTGGGGATATTTTCGGTAAAAGCGACAGCCGCGAGCATCTGCTTAAAGCTCTTAAATATTACAGCAAGGCTTATGAGGCAGAACCGGAAAGAGCCGGCCTGCTGGAAAAAATCATCAGTGCTGCCTGGAAAACCGAAAATTATACCAGGGTAAAGGAATGCGCGTCCGTCATTCTCTCCAAAAACGAATCCAATCCGGCCGGAAATTTTTATCTTGGAAAAATATTTATTATGGAAGAAGATTATCTTTCCGCGCTTAAATATTTTTCCATAAGCCGCCGCAGCCGGGAATACCAGGAAGAATCGGAACTGGCTTTAGGCGTATGCTATTATTACTCAGAGCGGTTTGAAGAAGGCATCGAAAATATTGAAAGCTATTTAGCCAGACTGAATAAAGAAGAAAACTTCAAGCCCCTGCCGGCTTCCATACTTTCTGCCAAATACTATCTGGGGCTTTGTTATGAGGGTATGCGCAATTACGAAATGGCCATGAAATACTGGCTGGAAGTATACGCCCAGAATTCATCTTATCAGAATGTAGCCGAAAAGATAGACGCCTTTAAATACATCATGCAGGATGACTTATTAAAGGAAATCCTAGCCGGCTCCATGACCGATTTCCGCAAGAATGCGGCAGTTCTGCTTGAAAAACTGGAATTTATAATCAACAGCGTTGAAGAGCTTAATAAAGAAACTTTGCAGATCAGCGCTTCCAAAAACGCCATGAAAAAATTTCAGCTTGGAGCCAAGGGCGATGCTGTAATATTTTTTTCCCGTTCCGACAAGCCGATATCGGAAAATTCCATTGTTGATCTGATTGACGCCGGTAAAAAACGGCATTGCAGCAATCTCTATTATTTTTCTTTTTCAGATTTTTTTAATGATGCCAAAAAACTGGCGGAATCGCGCTCGGTTATAATTATTAATAAAGACAAGCTGAATGCGCTGGTAAAAAGCGAAAACTGAATGCTACTTGATTCTCTGCAGCAGCCGGCTGACGGTTTCAACCTCGGTTTTTAAAAGCGAGGGATAAATAGGCACGGCAGCCAGTTTCATCCAGATATTTCGGGCCAGGGGAAAATCTTCATCAGGAAGTTTGAGCAGTGTATATACCGGCAGGGGTAACGGCCGCCTGACTTCGATTTTATATTTTTTAAAAAGACTGATTACCTCGGGAACAGGCGAGGCAAAGAGCACCGGGTAGCAGTAGAAATTTATCTGCATGTTTTCATCAGGCGCCAGATGATGATTTTTGCCGCGCAGCACAGCGGAAGTGTAACAGGCTCCAATCTCGCGCCGGCGGGAAATAAATTTTTCAGCTAATGAAAGTTCGGACAAGGCCATGGCTGCCAGTAAATCTGAAAAAGAAAAATTAAGCCTTCCCCTGCAGTCTTCTTTGCCCCAGGGCGAACGTAAATCTCTTACGGCATAAAGATCC
>DNNS01000652.1 GCA_003497555.1 Spirochaetia bacterium | reverse complement strand
CCGCCTTGTGGACAGAAAACAGTATTATATACTGGCGTTGTCTCTTATAAATAAATTTACCAGGGAGTTAATTGTATCCCGGCAAAACTCTTTCTACTTTTTTCAGATTGGAAATATCGGCAAAGGGAGATGCGGACAAACAAACTGCGGATAAAATATTTCCGGGTTTAATATCATTCGTTTCAAATCCGATAATTTTCCGGGAAAGGGAAGTTGCCGAGCGCAATACTGAAGCCGTACTCATTCCGGCTTTATGCATATAGAGCATATCATCTATTAATCCGCAGCCGTGCGCTACTCCGTAGCTTCCGGCGTCTGAACCGGCAAGTACGGTAACTCCCATCCGGCAGGCGCGGTTTAATTTTTCATAATGATTATCCAGAATGCGGGAAATTTTATCAGCAGATTCAGCATTCCAGCCTGCCAGTTCCGGCCTGATTCTCTGAAATTCCACCGGTGAAAAGGTAGGTACCCAGGCAATATTTTTATCGCGCATTTTATGAAGAATTTCATCGGTCATGAAAAAACCGTGTTCAATAGAATCAACTCCGCTGTTTACAGCCGCCAGAAGCCCCTCAGAGCCGCTGGCATGTACTGCGGTTCTTTTCCCGGATTTTACGGCAATATCGATCATGATTTTCAGCTCATCGCCATTAAACTGCGGCGGCCCCTTGACCATACCGTTTTCAAAATCAATAATGCCGGTAAGCAGAATTTTCAAAAAATCACCTTCGTTTACAGCCTGATCTGCAGCGGTTCTGATTTCACCGGGGGTTTCGGTTTCCACAGCCATAAAACTTCCGTATTTTTTCTTTTTTCTGATTGCCTTGCCTGCAGTGCGAAATCTGAATCCACCTTCAAATTTATCCGCTTGTTTTTTAATAATGGCATTAATGCCGTAAATATCTCCGGCATCATTAACCGCTGTTATTCCATATTTAAGATTTTCCAAAATATTGACGTCTGCCACCCGCAGCATATTGACAGCATCGCTTTTCAGATATTCGCTGCGTCTGGTAAAATCAAGTTCACTGCCGTCAAGAAAAATATGGCTGTGCGCTTCGGTAAGCCCGGGCATTAAAAATCCGGTTTTAATTGCCGGAAGCAGGCTATAAGGCCGGCGCCCGGTAAATTTCGTCAGATCGTACGGGTAGATTGCGGCAATTACGCCGTTAACCGCTGCAATGGAATAGGGGCCGTTATGAAAATGGTTTTCCCCATCAAAATATTCCCGGGTTATTATTACAAAGTCGCGCATGTTTTATTCCATATAAAGTTTTTGTATACGCATTACCGCTTCTATGCCGTCCAGTTTCAGAGCCTCGTTGAAGCCTTGCAGCACAAAATCATTTTCCGGGAGGTTTTTATATTCCCTGCCGGGAGTACCGATTATGGTATCAAGACCGAAGGGTACCGTATTGGTAAGAAAAGCCGATTCCAGATAAAGTTTCAGCGGCGAATTATTCAGAGCCTGCGGCGGCACCATGATGCTGATATTGGAGAGGCCGACGGACATATGAACTCCCTTAAGCTCCCGGTCGCTTCCGATTTTTTTTATTGATTCCACAGCCATTCTGATCAGTCCTTCCATGTCTCCGGCCACCGGACATACGGAAACATCAATAAAAATATCGTTGATGGATATGTTATCCGCGGTTTCAAGAATATATCTGATCATCCGCCTGGCAGTCATGTATACCTCGTCCGGGGTCTTATTAGAAATGCGCTCTCCGTCTTCCATGCGTTCCGATACCATGAGAATCACTTTAAACCGGAATTTTTTATAGAGTTCCAGCATATCCCATCTGAGTTCGCTGATGGAATTCATAATCGGCCTGGCTCCGTTTGCCCTGGCCGGATCGTATGTTTCCAGGCATATTTCCTGAACCTCCCGGTTGGGAAAATCAAAGGAAAGAGGAAGGCTGACTGTGCTCTGTATGGCTCTGATTACTTCCCTGTAAAATGCCTGATCTTTCATAGCCCGATCTCCGATATTGACATTCAGGTATTTTGCGCCTTTTTCCGCCTGGCTTGCCGCTAATTTTCTGATGCCGTCAATATCGCTCTCGTCAAACAGTTTTTTGGAACTTCGGAATCCGGGATTGATTCTTTCTCCGATTATTACCAGATTTTTAAAATCCATAATGAATCCTTTTATCTGCAGTTTTTAATTTTTTCTATAAGTTCCGGCAGAATATCATACAAATCTCCCGTGCAGGCCAGATCGGCCATTTTCATGAGAGGAGCCTCCGGGTCCTTGTTTATGGCTATAATAAGACTTGCTCCCTGTATACCGGCTATATGTTGAACCTGACCGGATATGCCGCAGGCTATATATACCCTGGGACGTACAGTATGCCCGGTTTGGCCTATCTGGTGAGAGCAGGGTATCCAGCCGAGGTCAACAGCTGCGCGCGTTGCTCCCACGGCTCCGCCTACCGTATCTGCCAGTTTTTTCAGCAGATCAAATCCTTCCTTGTTTTTTACGCCTCTGCCTCCGGCAATTATAAAATGCGCATCCTTAAGCCTGTTGTCAGCGGCAGAAATTTCCGAACGGCTGATAATTATTTTTCCCTGTCCGCAAGCTGACCTGAATTGCCTGATAATTATTTCTTTTTCAGTTTTTTTTACATCTGCAGGTTTAATAAATACTCCAGGCCTGACAGTAGCCATCTGCGGTCTGGCGTTCTCGGTTTTGATGGTAGCAATTAAATTGCCTCCAAAGGCAGGTCTGGTCTGAAACAGAAGTCCGCTGTTCAGGTCTATATCAAGGCCGGTGCAATCGGCAGTAAGACCGGTTTCGGCCAGCACGGCAATGCGCGGGGCAAGCGCCCGGCCCCGTGAGGTTGCGCCTGATAAAAAAATTTCAGGCCTGAATTCGCGGATCAGGCAATGAACAGCCTGGCTCATTTCTTCTTCGCAGAAATTTTTAAAATCATCATTCTCGGCAACAATTATTATATCAGCACTGCTGCCTGAAAGTTCAGCCGGAACCAGATTGCGGTTTTCCAGGCAGAAAACACAGGCTAATCGGGATTTTTTTTTATCAGCCAGTGCGCGGCCGATGCCGATTAATTCCAGCGTTACATCGGCAATATGTCCGTCGGTTGTTTCGCCGAGCACCCATACATTATTATACAGTGAATGATCCGGATTTGTTTTCATCGGTTTTACCTTGTTAAATAAGTTTACGGGTCAGAAGTTCATAATAAATTTTACTGCAAGCTCTGCCGTCATTATTATCAAATACGATTGATTCCCTGTGCTGAAAATCGGACGGATGGGTTTTAACTACCCTGGTGGGCGAGCCTTTAAGTCCGATTTTATTTTCATTTATTTCAAGATCGCTGCAGTTCCAGATACCGATATGAGTCTGTCTTGATAATCGGGCGCTGTGTAAAGAAGGTACGCGCGGTGCATTAACGGCTTTTTCGCAGACTAATACCGCCGGACACGATAGCAGCACTTCTTCGCTGCTTTCCTCAAATATGCGGACTATTTTCACGCCGCTGCCGGCAGGGGATATTTCCGCAACATTTACCGCCTGCGGTATGGAAAGATGCGCAGCAATACCCGGGCCGACCTGAGCAGTATCTCCGTCAATAGCCTGCTTTCCGCAGATTACAAGATCAACTCCGCTGATTTTCCGTATGGCCGAGGCCAGTATCAGACTGGTGGCAAAAGTATCGGACCCTGCAAATTTTTTATCCGTAA
>DNNS01000648.1 GCA_003497555.1 Spirochaetia bacterium | reverse complement strand
AATTTATTTCTTGGGTAAGCAAAACAATTTTTATATAGATTAGCAGAAATAAATTCTTACGGAGCTGAAAAAAAAGCATGTACCATATTGTCAAGTATTTTCTGCAGATTAAATATTAAGTGCACCTAAGAAAAAAATCGCATCCCATACTTCTAATTAAAGTTAAAAAAAACCGGGACTTTTTAATTTTTTTTTTATTCCTTCATATAATAAGTATTTTATATATGCTTGATATGGCATATCAATATTTGTACTATAGGCTTTTATAGAATTATATAATTTAGTAGGTATTCTGATTGAAATAATTTTTGTCGGATTTTCTTTAGGTAAAGTAATATTTAAATCTGATAGCTTTAATGGTATATTTTTATCGATGTAATCAGTTGTATCATTGTGATCATAAATTTTAATCTCTTTATTTTTATTTTTCATATAAAAACTTCTCCTTTTTAGATGTTTTCCTGGCTGAAATAATTCTGATTTTTTTATTACGAATTGTAAATGCTGCCATAATAATATTATGATAAGCGCTTTTCCCATAAGCAATATATCTATTTTCATTTTGCGAATGTTTGATATCTGAAAATATTTTAATTTTTGGATCAAAAAACATTGATTCGGCTTCGAGTTTTGATATGCCGTGCTTAATTTCGTTTTTTTGTATGTTCCACTGATCCCAATCAAAAATAATCATATCAAGTATGACTATAATTATATGACAAATTAATTGTAATGTCAAGCATTACAAAAAAAATAAGCATATTAATAGCAGAAATGCATACTCGGTTGAATTTTCAACTATTTTCTTTAAAACTGCAACTTTGTAAAACGCGCAAGAAAATTACTTGAGAAGTTTTGTATGAACAATATTATTTTTTTTATGCATCTATATTTCTCATTTCATTCCTGAACCGGCTGGGGCTTATACCTTCATTTTTTTTAAATACCTTGCAAAAATGAAACTGATCTGAGAATCCCAGATGTTCGCTTATAGCATTCAGATTCATATCTGAAAACATCAGAAATTCCTTGGCTTTATTCAATTTATGGTTTGTAATATATTGCTTGGGAGTAATAGTAAATTTTTTTTTAAAAATTCGGGAAAAATGCGCCTCGTTCATGCCCAATTTACCGGCAATTTCTGCAAGGCTAACGGTCGTCATATTTAGATCTTCACATTGACTGAAAAAAGAACTAAATTTTTGATGAAGCGAGCTTTTTTTGCTGATTATTTTATCAAATTCCGCAGAAAAAAGCTCCAACAACTCATACAGCAGGGCTTTCCCATAAAAAAAACTGCCACTCCGTATCATATCTATATATCTTACAGTCAGCCCGGAATCGATTTTTTTAAAAAACAATTCGCGCTCATTAGTGAAAATATCAAGTAAATGATAGTTAATATTAAACTGGCCATAAATTTTTTCAAGCTCATCTTTATTAAACAGCTCAACCCTGTTCTGAAGCGGGAATAAATATACATATCCGGGCTTAAGGGTATATTTTTTTTCGTTTATACACGCTGTGCCTTCGCCCCGTATTATTATCTGAATCCTGTTAAATGGAATTAAACTTTGATGACAATATTCCCGCTCAAGAATTACATGCTCAAGTTTAAAAAGATGAATATCCAGTGCACTTTTAATATTTTGGGTAAATCCCGATAATGCAGAAATTCTCCTGAATTTACCAACAGTACTGGCGATCATCATTGCTTCCCAGATAATTATAAGCAGAATATTTCATTAAATCAAGCAAAAGTTAAAAAAACAGGGAAAAGCGGCAAACTTGTACATAAAAACGCAAAAAACAGACATTCACTAATCTACATTAAAGTATTATAATATCCTTGAGGCTGAAAGGAGGCGACTTATGAAAACGTTTTCAAAGGTTCATTTTAAATCCATTAGGGCATTTATCAGGAAAGTGACAATCAGCGGATTTATTACTTCATTAATTATGGCTACAGGTATTTTCAGCACAACATATTATGTATCTACAGCCGGGAATGATTCTACCGGTACAGGATCCTTAAGCTTGCCCTGGAAAACGATTCAGAAAGCAGCGAATTCAATTGCACCCGGCGATATCGTAAATATAGCATCCGGAACCTACCGTGAACAGGTTACCATTAATTCCTTATCCGGTGGTTCAGCTGCCGGCGGATATAAAACTTTCACCAGTTATAACGGTACTGTGTATATCAAAGGCTCGGATGTGGTAAAAAGCTGGGTTCTCCACTCCGGAAGTATCTGGAAAAAAACCGGATGGACTGTTAATAGTCAGCAGGTATTTCAGCAATACGTGCCATTACAGCAAATCGGGTGGCCTGATCCGGCGTTTACAGAGTATGAAGGTACATTAAAAAAATACAATGAAATCGGCGAAGGTGTGGGCGATATGTTTGCCGGATCCTTTTTCTATGATGATGCGGGAGATACATTATATGTATGGTGCCGAAATAATGCAGATCCCAATACACAAATTATGGAAGCAAGCGTGCGGACCCGCGTGATTGCCTACTATGGGCAATATGTCAAATTTACCGGACTTAATATGCTTCATAACAATTCGCTTGATACGGCGCAAATGCTTGGAGGGGTGGAAATTGGAAGTTATAACGAAGTCAGCAACTGTATAATTCGTTATATGGATTTTACCGGAATAAAATTTGCCTTGCAGCCGGTTGGCGCACGGATAATAGACTGCGATATTCTTGATAACGGCTGTCAGGGATTCGGCGGTACGGGAGTTGGCACGGGTACACTTGTAAGGAATTGTGTGATACGCGGAAATAATTACCGGAATTTTACAACGACCTGGAATGCCGGCGGCAGCAAGATGGCCGGAGCAAATGATATTATTATTGAACACAGCGAATTTACCGGGAATAACGGCTGTGCGGTCTGGTTTGACGTGGGCACGGCAATGGGAGATAAAAAAACCGTAATCAGAAACAACTATATTCATAATAATATTAACGGCTCAGGCGCCATTCATATTGAAATACAGGAAAAAGCAGAAATTTACAATAACATTATCGCCTATAATTCAAAAAGAGGAGTTTACATTTCAGGTTCGGATTATTGCAAGGTATATAATAATACCATTGCCTATACCAGTGAACGGGAAAGCATTGGTATAGGCGGATTGCCCCGGACAGGATATACTTGTTCATATAATGAAGTTTATAATAATATTATTTATAACAGTTTGGATATTGATCTTTTCATTGCCAAACGGAGCGACGCTGTCGGTAATGAATGTAATAACAATCTGTTCTTCAGCACAGCGAGAAGTTCAGTAGTATTAAAAATTCTGAATGATGACGGTATTGTAAACACCTATTCGGATTTAACCGACTGGAAAACAGCTACCGGATTTGATACTGTCAGCAAGCGCGAAAGCCCTCAATTTCTTTCCCAGACAGCAGATCAATATCCACTGCAATCAACCAGTCCCTGCATAGGCGCCGGTATTTTTTTACCTGAAGTTACAGTTGATTATGCGCTTTCGCTCCGGAATAATCCGCCCGATATCGGCGCATACGAGTATTGATTTGAAAACTATAAAAATTTTAAAAAACCACACAACAAAAAACACTAAATTACTTTATCAAACGCTTAGCGTTTGATATTTNNCGTGTTCTTCGTGTTAAAAATTGAAAAATCTGAGTGGATACAAATAAGCTTCATCTGATATTTTCTGTCTGATAATGCTGTATTGCGGATTTTTTACTTTTCCGTATCCTGAGAAGCTAATACTTGTGAGGCGGAAATATAATAATTAATTTCATCAATGGAACGGCGCAGCGTTTTGGCAATTCTGGCCGGAGAATACTTTTTACCATGCAGATAAATTATTTTTTCTTCCGGATTCATGTTTCCGAAAGAAGCTTCGGCTTTGGCTTCAAAATAACCGGCCACCGGTTCGATATTGATACGGGGTACTGCAGGTATTTTTTCCGGGTTTAGAGGAGCGCTTTTTTTCATTAAACCCCTGATTGCTAAAATACGTTTATCACAGGCAGCCGTTAAAATACGCGCTTCTTTTATACGTTCTTCCAGAATAAGAATGTTCCTGTCTGCCTGGGCATTAAAAGCAGCAACCAGAGACCGAATTTCTTCGCGCGCACTGCCGGATTGCAGTGACCGGTCTATCCTGCGGCGCAGATAAAGCGCCAGCGCCAAACAGAAAAAAAGATTAAAAATAATAATAACAGCAGTCATTCATCACTCTTTAATATCAATAAAATTACCCTTAAAATCTTCCCGGTAATATTTACTTCTGTCCTTTTCGCCTTTTTCTTCCTGTTCCCGCGGATCGCGGCGGTTGCGGCGGTTTCCGGAATTTTTGTTTTCATCGTTTATAATGTTGGAATCCTTTTCGGTTTCATTGACATCGGTAATTCCCTCTTTTTTCTGTAAATTTTTCTGGGTAATCTGCCGGTTTTCGGAAATTTCAATCAAATTTTTCTTGTTAATGCGCTCCGCTTCAATTTTACCGACTTCGTTCATATGCGTTAGCAAAGTCTGTATGTCTATTGGACGCAGTGACATGATAACTCCCTGGAAAATTT
>DNNS01000357.1 GCA_003497555.1 Spirochaetia bacterium | reverse complement strand
CTTATTTCGTCGTTATGCCTGTCAGCCTGCAAAGAAGTATTTTTCTTATATACAGCCGCATCTTTCAGATACTGATGAAGAATTTTTATTCTGTCGACAAGCAGCCGGCCGAGAAAACGATCAAGTGCGGCAATTATAGAGACTGCCGAAACAATCGAGGCAACAATTATCAGTATTTCAATAATGTTAAAAAAACGTATTTGATCGCGGTTAGAAAAATATACAGTGATGTGTGTATTTTCGTTATTATTATCATTTACAACGGCTGTTCTTTCAAAAGTATATATGGAATATTCTTCGCCGGATGTCATCTGTTTCAGATCTTCTTCGCTTAGGCCGGTATGTATAATCCGGCTGCCGGTTTTTATGGTAACAGCGGTGATTTCAGGAAATTTCTGCACCATTTCAGCAGCATTACTGCTGTAGGCAAGACTGGTAATAATTTTTCTCTGTTGTTCCGACTGCTGTACAAGATGAGTTTCCAGCATGAAGATAAGGGTTACAGACATTAAAATCATAATAAACATGACAATTGAACCTATGCCCGTATAAAAAATGATTTTGACCCTGTTCAAATTTTCCTGCCTTCGTTTTATAAGTTTTAATATTCTGATGACGCGGAATATTCTGAAAAACCTTATTAATCTTGCCAGACGCAGGGCCTTGAACGGGGAAAAAATACCGGTAAGCGGCGCCAGTACCGGCAGGGCGGTTAAAAGATCAATCCATCCGAATTCCATAAAAAAATATTTTTTCCCGAAAAACAGAATCTTGCCTGTAAATTCCAGCGCAAATACCGTCAGCAGAAAAAAATCCAGATTTTCCAGAATATACATTGTATATTTGCTGAAAGAAAAAATTCTTGTGCCTATCAGCAGGGTAATAGACAACACAATACAGAAATTGATGAATAATTCAAATATCCGGCTGGATATAAAGCTTTTACATCTATTTAAAATCATAAATAATTATTTATCTTCGAGTTTCTCTATTTCTTCATCGGCCATGTTAAGGTAATTGTTCATATCATCGGGCCGGAATCCGCTCTTTTTTATTTTATAGGGAGTATTACTGTCAATATTTTTAACGTTGCCTTCCCGATCTTTTAGGGTAATTGCTCCGGTCTGTACATTAATGCCGGTAACTTCCCATTCGCTATTGTTGTATAACACCAGATCGCGCGGCCGCGGCATGTTTTTCTGTATCTGCATGTAGGAATCGTATTCATAACGGATGCAGCACATTAACCGGCCGCAGGTTCCGGAAATTTTCATGGTATTAAGCGGCATATTCTGGTTTTTTACCATTTTTATGGTAATGGAATTGAAATTGCATTTCAGATTATGACAGCAGATTTGCCGGCCGCATATTCCATACCCCCCGATGATACGGGATTTATCGCGGATGCCTATCTGCCGCAGTTCAATACGCGAGCGGAAACGCGAAGTAAGATCCCTGAGCATTTCCCTAAAATCCACCCGGTGTTCGGAAGTATAATTAAACAGCACTTTGGAATTATCAAAGAAGATGTGCACACTGACAAGGGCCATATCAAGACCGTATTGCCTGATTAAATCCGCTGCGGTTGTAAAGGCTGCAGCTTCCTTGTCGCGGTTTTCTTTTTCCGTGATAAAATCCTGTTCGTCAAATTTTTTATAAATATAAAAGAACTTTCTGATATTGGCGTCATTGATTTTCACATTATCAAGGTTGCTGTCGTGATTATGTTTTAATAAATCAGAAAATTTTTCATCGCTTCCCAGGCAGCAGACCACAGTGCCGGCTTCCATGCAGTTGGTGGTTTTTATAACAACCCGATCGCCTCTTTTCAGGTCAAGATTGTGATCATCGCGGAAAACATTAAGATTAAAATTATGGTTTATTCTGTAAAAATTCATATTAGCGCACCGAACTCCAGGGAAATACAAAATCACGGAAAGAACGATTTTCTTCGTTTCTGGTAATTTCTCCGTAATTTTCCTTGATCGAAAGCCAGGATTCCGTATTATATTGGGCATAAAACGCCGGCATTAAAATAACAAACGGCACCACAAAAACAATCGAGCCAAGGGCTATTAATAAAAAAATCAAGAGATTAAACAGGGAAAAAGGCAGGGTGGTAAAGGCAGCCCACGAGCTTTTTTTTATTCCCGCCCATAATGAAATATTTTCAGATACTACTGCCGGAAATATATAAAGCGCCGCTATCAGATAGGCCAGATAAAAAATTATCACTATGCCGGACAGTACTGCCCCGGCCAAGGGCATAAAGTGAGAAAATTTATCTATATAAAAAAATACATTAAAAAAAGAGAAAACTGTAATCAGACTGTGTATAACAATAAAAAACAGGGATTTGAAAAAGATCGCCTTGATGCCTTTAAAATAATCTTTAAAAGTAATCCGGGTTTTTCCGGCGGCCCTGACAGACGTACGGTACAGCGCTGCTGAAAGCGGAGAAAAAAAAAGCGCATATGAAAGTAAAAAAAACATAAAATGTTCATTGATACGCGGAAATACCGAAAAATTAAATAAATTCGGCACCGGATAGACGCGCCAGGAAAGAATTAAAAAAAAATGAGGAAAGACAAACCATAAGAAGTTAATGATAAAATAAATTCCCAGGTTATCATAGTAATTCCAGAAAGAATACTTTAAAGTACGGCCGAACAAGTTACCCAAATCGCAGGAAGTTTAAACTGATAATGATTAAAATGCAAATTTTTTATGCGGCTAAATAAAAAATCATCAGGGCAAATTCGTACTTTTGCGTTTCTACATCAATTTAGGCAGAGGCTCCATTTTTAAAATCTGAGCGTATGCGAAATCAATTAAAACTATATTCATGAGGGATTCACACATGAATTTTCCAGAAATTCGATTTAACCTATTGACAGAACCTGATTCAGTGATTATAGTATCTTAAGAATGAACACAATTTAATGTAAACGATTACATTAAGAACAATAGGGGGTAAAATGAAAAAAGCAATTATTGGAATAATTTTACTGGTACCGGCTTTATTTTATGCTCAGGTATGGCATGTAAATTATAACTGGAAGTGTCTGCACCTGCGTACTGCAGCCCAACGCAGCGCTGCTATGTGCGGCGGTGAAAGTTACCAGCAGCTTATGGATATCAGATTTTCCGAAGCAAACCCGAATATAGTGTATATGACATCCGATACTTCCCAGGTATGGAAAAGTACCGATGCGGGAAATACCTGGTTTCCCAAGCCAAACGGACTTATGTGCAATGGCGGTTTAAGCCTGCTGATAAATCCGGCTGATGCCAATACTGTGCTGCTTGCCGGTTTCGCCGGAGAAGGCGACGGTATTTATAAAACGGAAAACGGCGGGGAAAACTGGATACGTACAAAAAATGCAGCAGGATACAATAAAGTAGCACTGGTACGAGGGCAAAATCTATTTTGTTATAAAAACGGTTATGTATATGCTACCCTGCAGAACGGCGAAGGCATAATCAGATCATCGGATTTTGGCGATACCTGGTCTGTACCGATTTCCTTTGACAGCGCAAGTGATATTCCTGCAAACCGTCTTGGTTATATTCTGAATATGGTTCAAAATCCGAATCAATCAAAACTCGAATTATGGGTATGCTCATACAGCGGTTTATATAAAATTACCAATACAGTTACCGGTTATAATTGCAAAGAAATAGCTGCTGCCGGCCTTCCCGGAAAATATACAGGATGGGTAAAATCAGCAGATCCGGCTGGAGTAAAAACATCGATTGATTCAATTGATAGTTACAGTTTTCCCGGTGGCTTGCGTCTCGATTTTGACGGCTCAGCTGATCCTAATTATTACCATACCAAATGGGCAAATATCAGTGTAACTGCAGGAACCGGCTACACTGTTGAGGGTTATATTAAAACTGAAAATTTAATTACCTCCAAAGGAGTATGTATCAGTGTCCAGGATGCAAGAGGATATACCTATGGTTCCTGGACAAGCACGGCAATCACCGGAACCAGCGGCTGGATACAGGTAAAATTGTCATTCGTTATACCAGCTGATTCAACAACTTCACTGGTAAATATTTTAATCCGTCGCACTTCCGGAGCGGTAATTTCCGGAATAGCCTGGTTTGATAATATTAAATTTTATAAAACATCTGATGGTACAGCCGGAAATTTACTGAAAACATCTACCGGCATGGAAGATTATGCAGGATTTGACGGCGATACGCCTACAGCAGTTCATTTTGCCAAAGGCAGCAGTCTTCTTCTTTCCTGCGGTTTATCCGGTCTTTATCGTTCAGACGATAGCGGTAAAACCTTTGTCAGCGCCAACACGGGCTTGAGTACATACCGTTTAAACCGGTACAGACTTAATTTAAACGGAAGTATTGCTGATAGAAATATTCTGGTTGCCGGGTTTAATATGACCGGCGGTATTGGTAATTTTAAAACTATCAATGCCGGAACCAACTGGACGGAAATGACGGAGCTTGACGGTTCCCTGCAGTATGATGTTTATAATGTCAATTCGGATGTAATGTATGAATCTTATTATGCCGCTCCTACGGCATTTCATCCGACAAGCTCAGCGGTTATGATACGTCCTTATATCTGTTCGGCTATTTATAAGTCGGTTGACACGGGAAACTCATGGTCTTTTTCAGGAAACGGCTATTCCGGCGGACGTGTTGCCGGCGGAATGACCTCATTTGCCTTTGCGGAAGACGATCCCCTGGTATCGTACTTTTTTCTTACAGACTATGGCGTGCTGTTTTCCGGTAACGGCGGCAGAACCTGGATCAGACGGGTCGCTCCCCGCTATTTTGCGCATACCGCTCCGGTCGGTGTAATTAATCCATATGATAACAAAATCATAGTATGCCCGATTGGGGACTGGTCGCAGCAAGTTGTTGATAAAAGTACAGACGGCGGACTTACCTGGAAAACCAATCTTACCGGCAGCGCATCAAGTACAGGATATTCTTTCATGGCGCATGATCCGGTTAATGAAAATATAATTTATCTTGATAATAAAAGAAGTATTGACAGCGGCGAGCATTGGACAACACTTGCTTATAACGTCATTGCCGTAAGTCCCGGGACCGGCGCAATTTATGCCAAGACAGAGGGAAGCACATCGTCAGCTACAGCGATTCTTGTTTCTTATAACAACGGCGATTCCTGGAATAAATATTATTATGAAATACCGGAAAAACCGGCAAATATCAAGGAAGCGGCAATCTGCCCGACCAATGACAATACCATTTACATTGCCGCATTATATAAGGGCGTTTTTATCATGCAGAACGGCGGAACCTGGAGTTTGAAAAACATCAATAATGGAATTACCCTTGACAGTTTTGGAAATTACAGTGTACAGCATATCACGGTAGATCCGGTTCGGCCGAATGTTGTGTATATCGGTAAACGTATACAATGGAAAGGCCATTCGGACGGTGTGTGTGTTTCAGTTGATTCCGGTAGTACCTGGAATAATATTTCCAGGAATCTGACGTATAATTCCACAGTCTGGGCTATCAAGGTAAATCCCGATAATGATTCTGTTTATATCGGTTCTTCGCATGGAACCTGGGTAATGTCATCGCTGATTGCCAATTTTCATTTCGACGGGGCAAATCCCCTGATGAACAACAGTGTATACAGTATTAATAAAGATATAGCCGAGGAAGGCGATGCTTTACGCGGCAGCGGAACATCCTATACCGGAGGGATAGCCGGATCAGGTCTTGCATTTAACGGCACTGTTGATGCTTATGCGGAAATACCATATACCTCGGCAATCCTTGCAGACACCAACTCCATAAGCCTGGAACTTGCCGTTAAATTTTATTCTGCGGCTTCCCTGCAGAACGGGCCGTTAATTGCCGACCGGAATCTTTTTACACAGACCAACGGTTTTTTTCTGAGATCCTGGTATAATAAAATCAGTTTCAACGTAGCAAAAAATCATCTGGAAAAATATTCCATACAGGGCAACACAACTTTAGCTGTAAATACCTGGTATCATATTATTGCTGTTTTTGATCGCGGAGATACAAAAATTTACCTTAACGGAACTCTTGATGCCTCCGGACAGGCCGGTTTTACCGGTTTTATCATGCAGAATGTCAATCCCCTGTATCTGGGAAAATGCGGAATAAATCCTGCCAATCTGAATGGCTGTATTGATGAAGTAAAAATCTATAATCGTGCGCTTTCCGGCGAAGAAATTAAAAATAAATTTAAATATATGAATTTTTAAATGCCCGATTGAACCGGATACGTGCTTTATGGCGTTTTCAGAAGTAAGCCGTCATATTTCCAGCTGCCTTCCTTTTGCCAGAAAAAATATGCTGTCAGGGCAGAGAGTTTATTGGTAATTTCTGCCTGGGCACAGACATAATGCACCCGGGAATCAAGGCTTTCGGAAACTCCGCTAAAGATTATTTCGCCGTTTTCTTTTTCCTGGCGATTTGTGTAAAAAATCGCGTATAATCTGCAGGCTGAATCGTTCCATACAAGATTTTCTTCGGTCTGATTGGTAAAAAAGCAGGAATCTCCGATTTTTTTCTCATTAATTTTCAGTAAAAGAATCAGCCGGTCGCGGGATTGCAGTCTGCGTGCGGAAATTATTATATTTTTTTTAAACATGGCAAGAGCTCCTGCAGATATACCGGCAGCTAATAAAACAAGCATGGTATAGACCAGAATAAAGCCGTTAAAATTTGAGTATTTCATTGGATGCAATCATTCTGTTTTGTTCGAATATATCGCAGCATATTCCATAATCGCCATAAAACATTTCTGCTTTATTATCTCCATCAATATATTTTACAACACTATTTTTGGCATGAAAAAGGCGAAAATCGCATACTATTCCGTAGATAACCGGATCCGGCTGTTCTACTCCTGATAAATTGGAAAGTTCAAGAATAGTGCGGTTGCTGATCGAAGACAAGATGATTTTACGCCGGGTAATACTATTGCTGGAAAAACACGCGCTGTAACATATGATATTATTTTTCTGCAGTATTATGCCTTTTTCGTCAATGCTATTTTCAAGCAGAGGAATTACAACGCGTTTGAAAGCAATAATTTTTTTTTGCGCTAAAGCTTCGCGCTGTAAAAAAATACTGCGCTGTCCAAAACGCCCGGTAAAAGATGTCATGGCATATAAAATCAGAGATGTAATCAGTAATGCCAGGATCATTTCCGGGACAGTAAAAGCCCGCGGACGAGGCGGCAAGAAATTAAAATTCAATTGTTTCCATGGGCGTAACAAGCCGCTTGCTGTTTTCAGATTCTTGCAGATGATATCCGGGGAGCAGATTATTATTAATGATCTCAATATCAGCCGATGGATTGGCAGTTATTATTCTTCGTACCGTATTGATTTGCGCCAAATCAGTGTTGTTTTTATGATATCCGTATGTGTTCAGGCGCCGCAACATGGCCCAGAGTGCCGGAACAAGCAAGGATAAAACTGCTGCGGTAATAATGATTTCTGCAAAAGAGTATGCCCTGATTCTCATTCCCAGCTGTTCAGGTCGCGATCAATTCCTTCGCCGCCTTCTTTGCCGTCTGCGCCATAGGACGAAAGATCGTATGCGCTTTTATTGAATTTTCCGGGGCACTTATATATGTAAGAATTCCCCCACGGATCAAGCAGGCGTTTTTTTTTAAGGTACGGCCCCTGCCAGTTGGCCGGCACAGGTTCGCGCGACGGTTTTTCAAGTAAAGCATGCAAACCCTGTTCAGTAGTAGGGAACCTTCCGATATCCGCTTCGTAATCATCAAGCGCTGAAGCCAGGCCGTTTTCAATATCCATCAGCGCCGCTGCTCTGCGGCTTTTTTCGGTTTTTCCTGAAAGCCGCGGCATGATTAAAAGCGCAATGGTAGAAAGAATAATTACGGCTATAATGATTTCCGGCAGGGAAAAGGCATGCATTCTTTTCATTGACTAATTGTAATATAATATTATTTATTGCGCAAACTCATTGAATTTAAGGTGCGAATTTATTTCTTGGGTAAGCAAAACAAAAACCCCGCTTCTGTGTACTAAATTTTAGCGGTCAGATGATCGGAAACCGTCATAGCNNATTTAGTACACAGAAGCGGGGTTAAGTTTATTTTGATAAAATATAAGAAATAAATTCTCACGGGAAGTAGAAAAAAGAGTATGCACCATGTTATCAAGTATTTTCTGTACATTAAATATAGACGCGTGCCCAAGAAAAAAAATCGCCCCCCTGAATTTAAACTACTATCTGATTTTTAAAGTAGAAAGAGCGAGCAGCGAGCAGATGGCTCCCAATATCCATAAACGTATAATTACCTTGCTTTCATGCCAGCCGGAAAGTTCAAAATGATGATGCAGAGGCGCCATTTTAAAAAAGCGTTTTTTAGTTAATTTGTAATATATAATCTGGATAATTACTGAAATTGTTTCAATGGCAAATACTCCGCCGGCAAGCGGCAGCAGAAGTTCCTGTTTAAGCATGACTGCCATTACCCCGATAATCCCTCCCAGGGAAATTGCGCCGGTGTCTCCCATTATTATCTGGGCCGGGTGACTGTTAAACCACAGAAAGCCCAGGCAGGCTCCGGCCAGGGCGCTGCCGAAAACCGCGGTTTCGCCGGCATTGACAATAAAAAAAATTTTAAGATACTGGGCAATGACCTTGTGCCCGGAAAGATAGGCAAAAATTGTAAAGGTTATAAAAATAAGCAGGGTAAGTCCAATGGCCAGACCGTCAAGTCCGTCGGTGATATTTACCGCGTTGCTGGAAGAAACAAAAACAAACGCCACAAACGGAATATACCAGATACCCAGATTCAGGAATTTACCGGAAGTAAAGGGAATGGCAAGCAGAGTTGTGGAATCATTTTTATTGAAAAAATAAAGCCAGATGCCCATTCCCAGGCCGATGGCAAGCTGGCCGAAAATTTTATATTTGCCCCTGAGGCCGCGTCGGTCCGGTTTTGTTTCTTTGAGAAAATCGTCGGCAAAACCAATCAGGGAAAAAAGAAAATAACAGATAAGCAGCATCAGTACATAGCTGTTCTGGAAATTTCCGGAAAAAATCATGGCGACAAGCACAGAAAAAAAAATCAGAATACCGCCCATAGAGGGTGTACCGGATTTTTTATTATGAGTCTCCGGTACCCATTTACGAACGCCTCCGCCCAGGTGGTTTTTTAAAATATTTATACAGCGCTTTCCAAAAATAAAAAAGAAACACAGACTAATCAGCGCTGCCATGGCGCTGCGGAAGGTGATATATCGGAAAATATTGAATGCGGTTATTTTCTGGTGAAGCGGAAAAAGAAGGTGATAGAGCATCTGGTCCTCGCTATGGTGCTGAAAATTTTATCCGGGCGGACATATTACGCGGATCGATTTCCAGCGCCTTTTGATAATAGGCTCTGGCGCCGGAGGGATCGTTTTTTTGTCCGTATAGTTCCCCGTACTGAAAATAAATCCGGGACAGAAGTTCCGGTTCTGCCCGGCTGCCTGCTGTTACGGCGCGGCTGATATAAAAGGCGAATTTGTCATTATCGTTTTGCTGTCTGTAAAACAGGGCCAGATTATAATCAAGCCCCGGATGCGCCGTATGGCGCAGGGCTTGCGCAAGGTTTTTTTCTGCGGCTGCGGTATTTTTCATCTGCAGGTAGATTAGTGCGCTGTTATTAAGAATTTCCGCTTTTATATCATCAGCGGTTTTCAGCGCCAGGGCTTTTTCATAATAATTAAGAGCATTATAATGATCGTTGATTTTAAGAAATACATCACCGGCGGCTTTCAGATATGCCGGATCCGTACTGTTAATCTGTACCAGGAGCAGCAGTGATCGCAGAGCTTCAAAACGATCACCGGCGTCAAGATGATATCGCGCCAGCAGGGGCAGAATTTCAGGAAATAAACTGCGATCTTTCCGCATGCTTTCCGCGTAAGCAAGGAATTCGCGGCTGCGCCCGGAAAGCTGAAGAACACGCGCCCGGTTAAATGCCAGATCAGGCAGCAAACCGTATTTTTTTTCCGCTGCTTCCAGTATGGAGAGTGCTGTGGTAAAACGCTCCATACCGCAGTAGCAGGCAGCCTGAAGCAGATAAACTGAGTAGGTATAATCATCATCGTGGTTCAGGTTTCGAATATCCTCAAACAGGGGCAGGGCGCGTTCGTATTCCATAATTTCATACAGACACAGCGCATAATTGTAAAGATTGGACACCTGCGGAGTTAAATTTTTAACCGAAGAAAAATATTGTGCGCCTTCACGGAAATTTCCGGAGAGTATATAAAGCTG
>DNNS01000487.1 GCA_003497555.1 Spirochaetia bacterium | reverse complement strand
TTTCCGAGCTGTCGGGAAACCGCAGTTTTCTCCGGTAATTATTAAACAAATCATTGGGAATATTTAGATGCAGACCTTTTACTTCGCGGGTATAGCAAATCAGGTCAGGAGCAGTGATTGTATACTGAAGCCCGATGCAGGTATGACCATCAGGTAAAGCGGCAAAAGCAATAGAGGAAACAGCCTGATCAGTACATTGACCGCCTTCCGCTACGTACATATCTGTTCCTTCCATAATCTTTCCGCAGGTTACAAAACCGCCGGGAAACTGCGTTATGGAATGAGATAAAAGGCGGCGGCTTGATTTCCCCTGCGCTGTACCGATAAAAATTATTACCGGGCATAGATTACTTTCCCATTCTGCCAGATCACTCCGCTCGGGCGGTACACATAATGCCTGGCCTAATCCCCGGGCTCGCCAGGAAAAAGAAGCAAAGCGGTCAGCAGAACGTTCCAGTACCGAACCATGTTGTTCTTCTACCCAGCTGAAATTTTTAACTGAGCTTTCCGGCTGTTCCTGTTGTTGATTTATTAACGGAAGATAATTACACAACATGGCAAGTACGCAAGCCCTATCAGCTTCAAGACGCGCATAATAAAGAGGATTATGTTCAGCAAGATAACCAAGCCTGTGTGCATAAAAAAAACCGCTGTCTGATTCCTTCTGCTCCTTTTCCATTAATGCCAGCAGTGCATCTGCCATCTGCCAGGCAGATGTATCATGGAAATAATCTGCAGCATAAAGCAGCACAGGCAGAAGATATTCCTGGCAATAGGTATAGCGCAGCCTGCTGTCGCCTCCGATACGGGCGAGCCTTCCGTTATTAAAAATCATATTACGTACCACTTCCCAGAGGTCTTTTTGATGATGAAAAAGCGTTTGCGGAAGATCAAAGTTATACGATTTTGAATCAAAATAAAGAATAGCCGCATTACTCAGGCATATAATCATATAACCAACGTTCATATAGCCATGATGGTCAAGACCAAAATGCGGGAAAAAATTTGCGCCTTTATGCCTGCCGGCTATTGATATGCCGTGCAGAAGTGTTTGATTATTTGCATCATCTGAAATGCTTATACCGTTTACCAGATAATCATGAGCCCGTTCTGCCCAGGCAGCAGCCTGCGGATGAGTGTGGAGCAGTCTGGAAATTCGCCAGAGAAAAGCTCCGTTCCAGATATTTGATTCCGGAGCATTGTGATGGTCTTTAGCCCATAATCCTGCCATGACATCGGACTCTCCGTTGCGATTTCCGTGCTCCAGCATGAAAGTGCATTCATCTGCGAGCAAATTAAAAAATGTTTCTTTTTCAGCAGGGGAGATATGCCCGAATAAATGCCTGATTCCGTTCATGGCGCGCTCTATTCCCAGTACACTAATCCAGGTTCTGCCCCACTTTTTACCTTCAGTGGTTTTATCTGATCCTGTATGATGTGATGAAAGCAGATAGCGGAAAACACCAAGCGCACGGTTAAGGCACTGCGCAGCTCCACTAAAAGTATACAGTGATGCCATAACCGCACAATATTGCCAGCATGACTGTATGCCCCATTGAATATATCCGGGGCCGTATACTGCTTTGTCTTCATGGCCGTTCAAGGGATAGTACAGACTCACTGCACCTTTTCCCCATTGATGTAGCATGGAAAGCGCTCTTGATTTCAGAAGTTCATCTGGATTTGGTTGATTTATACTCATTACCGTTAGCATCTTGATTATTATTATATTACACTCATACAATGAAGTAAATGAGAAAATGCGCTAATTTATTGCATTATTATGCTATACTTAACAAAAATCATTATAAAATATACCTGAATTTTAAAAAAATAAATCACTATGAAACCCAGGGAAATAGACAATTCAATCGCAGATCTGGAAAAACTGCTGAAACTCAGTATTACTGTTGTAGACCGCTACGGCTGTTTCCATAATGAAAAAGGAGATACAATTTTATCTCATTCTCTTTTTCATACGCACCAGAATAATGAAGTATGCAGACTTGGTTTTTGCCATAAATGTATTGAACACTGCCGTCATGAAATGAATGCAATGGGAGAAAAAATAAAAACTTCGTTTGTGCATACCTGCTGGAAAGGGCTTTCTGAAATAGTAATTCCTCTGTTTGATGAAAATATTCATTTTGGCTCTTTATTTGCCGGTATTTGGAAAAACACGGAAAAAACTCCCGTACGCAGTAAAATTCTGCCTGCCGGATTTTTTCGCAGCCGAGAAAAACTGCTGCCGATTGAAACAGTAAATACCGGTGCCATGAAAAACGTACTGGAAATATATGCCAGGGGGCTGCTTGCTTTACTGACAGGCAAAGTACCATTCTGCCCGGCAGACAGCAAGCGCAGTATTATAAAAAATTTTCTTTTTAAAAAAGCATCAGGAAAAATTAATTTACCGGAACTTGCGGAAAAACTCGGTCTTTCGGTTTCCCGAACCAGCCATCTGGTAAAATCGCTTTTCGGTAAATCCTTCCAGGAGCTTCTGATGGAAGAACGGATTAAGCGCGCAAAAACTTTACTTAAGTCTACAGAATGTACTATCCGGGAAATAGCGGAACTGGCCGGTTTTACCGATGCTTATTATTTTAACCGGGCATTTAAAAAATCTTGTTCTGTTACACCGGGCAGATATAGAAATAAACAAAACAGGCTATAACTCCCTGGAAAATTTATT
>DNNS01000540.1 GCA_003497555.1 Spirochaetia bacterium | reverse complement strand
CTCCTGCCTCTCATGACCGCGTTGCAGTTCTGCCTGCAGACAGTATTATAATTGACGATTGCCTTGGTCTTGATTTAATTTACGGCGGGAAACTTGTTATTGATCGTTCCTGCAGGCGGCGCGAGGCGAACATGCATTCGCTTTTTATTGAGGAAATTTGTTCTGTTCATGAATGCGGACTTAAACGTCATTCTGGAAATGATACGCTGGTGGATACCGGATTTGCTATTTCCTGTACAGCAGGCGGAGAAAAATCTTGCATGCTGCAGACAGAGCTGGTTTGTCACAAAGAGCAGCTGCGGGCTGTTATGGTAACAGGCATTGACAGGAGGCAGTATATAGCTGCTGCTAATTTTGGAACAATGGAAGTATCATTCCTTTATAATAACAGCTTGTATCCGGTTGCAGTTGAAGAAGCTGTTATTTTTCTATGTACGCTTTCCGGCAGGCTGGAAAAGCTTTGTTAATATCCCGATCAGCAATGATTTTNNTCCCGGTTTTTTACAGAAAACCGGTTTAATGAGATAATACTTCTATGGATCAGCCCAATATTTTATTTATTTTTTCCGATCAGCATCGTTTTTGCGATTTGGGCTGTTACGGCAACCGCGACATTATTTCCACGAATTTTGACAGTTTTGCCGCCCATGCAGTCCGCTTTCAGAATTGTATTTCAAATTCTCCGGTATGCGTCCCGGCCCGCGGTTCCCTGCTTACCGGACTTTTCCCGCTCAGGCACGGTGCTGTAACCAATGATCTGAAAATCCGTTCCGGCGTAACCGGTATCGGCAGGGTATTAGCGCAAGCCGGTTATCATACCGGATACACAGGCAAATGGCATTTGGGAGGAATCCCGCGCAGCAGGCATATTCCCCCGGAAGAACGTCTTGGCTTTAATGAATGGAAGGCATATAATTGCCACCATAATTATCAAAAANNATCAAATTACAGGCTATGAACCGGCAGCGCAAAGCGATCTGGCCATTGATTTTATCCGCCGGAATAAAGAAAAAAAATGGGCGTTTTACCTGTCATGGGGACCGCCGCATGATCCTTATTTTGAAGTACCTGAAAAATATCTTTCGCTCTATGAAGACAAAAAAATCAGACTGCGGGATAATGTCGGGGAAACCACCCTGGTCAGCAGTTCAGCGCCCCTGCTTGCGAAAAACGATATTGAAAAAATGTACCGCGGTTATTATGCGCACATCAGTGCTCTTGACGAACAGTTCGGCCGGATTATAAACAGTCTTGCGGAAACAAACCAGATGGAAAACACGGTAGTTGTCTACACATCAGATCACGGGGACATGCTGGGAAGCCAGGGATTCAAGAGCAAGCAGCTGCCGTATGATGAATCCATTCTGGTTCCGCTTCTGATTTCCTGGCCGGGACATACTTATACCGGAACCTGCAGTGAACTTATATCCCTGACTGATCTTCCGGTGAGTATTTTATCACTGGCAAATCTGGCCTTTCCCGGTTCGGTTGACGGTGCGGATTTTTCCCGGCTTTTTACAGACCGCAGCGCTGCCGGTCCGGAGGCTGTATATATTTTTGAGCATACAGCCTGCCATGAGGCTGCACGGCGCGGCAGCAGGGAATGGCGCGGTATACGCACAAAAAAATATACATATGCCCGAAGCGCTGCAGACGAAGGATATCTTTTATTCGACAATGATGAGGATCCGTTTCAGATGAAAAATCTTGTTGCCAATCCGGCATACAAAGCAATACGCGCAGACTGCCGGAAAATATGCAGCGATTTTATCAGCAGGCATGATGCCCTGCTGGTTCCTGATGATTTTATACGCCATTTCGGGCTTAAGGAAGAATGGAATAAGAGCCAGGCTCATTTCCGACTCCCGCTGCTTGAAGAGCACTGCAATTTTGTTTCTTCAGCAGCCACAACCATAAAGCACGCTACTTGAAAATTACAATACAAGGATTACTTATGAAAAAACAAATCATGTTTATTTTTTTTCTGTCATGCGCCTGCCTGACCGCTCAAAAAACCGCAGCGGTGAAAATACTTCTGGCGTATGAAGAAACTCCTTTTAAAAAGGCCCTGGTTGCCGAAATAACCAATCAGTTATTATCTAAAAACACGGAGATCTCCGTGATTGTTCATTCGGCAGATGCTCTTGAAAAAATCAATCCTGCAGATTACACCGCCGTGCTGATCTCCAATTCCGGCGTAAAAGCCGCAGTGCGCCCCTGGGTTATTTTCTGGCTGCAGAAATATTCCGGAAATAAAAACATCATTCTGCATACCACCCAGACCGGTAAATGGGTTCCGGCTGTAACTGTAGATTCCGTCACTTCAGCTTCTGACATTAAAAATGTAAAAAAAACCGCTGATGAACTGGTAAAAAAAATTAAAAAAATATATATCCCCGAACAGCCTGCCCAAACCGCTCCGTGACCGAATTTTTGCGTTTTATTGTTTTAGGGGGCGCTCTTGCCTGTCCGTTTATACCCCTGTATTTTTATTTTACCGGAAACTGGTATGCATTTTTTCACCCCTATTCGCTGGGTGCGGTTTTCGGCCTTTTCAGTTATGTCTATTTTTTAAATACCCTGATTATTGCCGGCAGAATCAAATTTTTTGATCGTTTGTTCGGTCATGATCGGGTAATGGTTTTTCACTCGTATTTGGCCATGACTGCAATGTTCTCCGCCCTGGTTCATCTGCTGCTGAAACAATTTTATTTTCAGACAGAGGCAATATCCGTACTTCCGGGTATCTGGGGTCTGCTGATATTTTTTACTGTTGCAGCCATAACCATGCTGTTTATGTCCGGCCCCGGACAAAATCTGCGTTTTTTTTCCGCTCTGCGCAGTTTTGCTGCCGACAGACTGAAAATTGATTATAATCATTTCAAACTGTTTCACAATCTTGTTTCAGCCGCAGCAGTATTAATTGCCCTGCATGCTTTAGCGGCATCTTCAACCAGGGAAAAAAACAGCCGCACTCTGATCTTAGGCATTTGGGCAATAGCCGCTCTGTCAATATATCTGTATCACAAATTATTCAAACCTGCATTTTTACTGAAGAAACTGGTCATTCAGTCCGTTACCATGCTCACGGACGATCTGCTGCAGATAAGATTTGAAAAATCCCGTGATCGGCTTATTGACCGATCCGGGCAATTCGGGTTTTTCAGAATTTTATCTCCAGTCTGCGGCAGGGAAGAACACCCTTTTACCGTGGCATCGTCACCGGATGAACCGGTTTCCCTGCTTATAAAAAAAAACGGCGATTATACCGGTAAACTGCACGGCCTTCAACCGGGAACCGAAGTTCTGTTTGACGGCCCCTATGGAAGATTTTTTGCAGAGAAAAAATCCGGCTGCTGTCTGGGAATTGCCGGGGGAGCCGGTATTTCTCCGTTTATATCATTTTTTTCCGAAAGAAAAAATACAGGCTTCCCGCATCCCTTTATTTTTATCTGGTGCGTAAAAAGACAGGAAGATTTATTCTGTCTTGATTTTTTAGGCGAGTTAAAAATCAAGACAGAATAAATCTTCCTG
>DNNS01000488.1 GCA_003497555.1 Spirochaetia bacterium | reverse complement strand
GTACTCGGCGATAAGACCAACAAACCACTGCCCTCACCGAGGGCGATGGAAATATTTTTTGTCTTACAAATAAACTTTCCAGGGAGTAATATCAATGAGAAAACACAATTTAAATCTTTTTTATTCTTTTTTTAAAAACGCATCAACTGCTGCTCTGGCTGCAGCGCTGGTTTTTAGCCTGGAACTGCCGCCGGATATGATAAAAAATTTTTCGGAAAAAAATAAGCATCTTAATCCGGAACAAGCAAAACAGTATCTTGAATATGTGCATCCGCCGGCAGTTACTCCTTATGGAAAAACATGGTATGCAGATGATGTTTTTATTTTTTCTGTTCCTCAGGAACCGGCAAACCGGAAGCTCGCAGAAATGGGCATGATAGATATAACGTCATCTCCTTTTAATGCCGACCCAAAAGGTCGAAAAGATTCCACCCAAGCAATTCAGGCCGCAGTAGATTTTGCCCGCGACCGGCAAATGGTATGTTTTTTTCCGTCCGGAACTTATCTGCTTTCCGACAGTATTACCTGTCTGCAGAAACTTACCCTGCGTAAAAACGCAAAACTAAGCGGAGGAGCTCAGTATCCATGTGTCCTGACTGGTTCATCACTAGGCAAAAGGCCGGTGCTTATACTGGCGCCCAAATCTTCCGGATTTACCGACCCGGCCAAACGAAAAGTTTTTATTCATTTTGTAAACTGCAATGCGTCACACGAAATAAAACCGGAAAACGGCCCGCTATTTCCCCAGGCCAATATTAATTATAACCAGATTTTCCGTAATATTGATATTACCATTGGGGAGGGAAACAGCGGAGCCATTGGTATACGCATGCAGGCTGCTGAAGGTTCCAGTATACAGGATGTAACCATTGATGCCCGAAGCGGGCATACCGGCATGCAGGGAGCTGCAGGCAGCGGAGGATCACACCATAATATTACAGTAATAGGCGGCCGGGTAGGAATTGATACCAGAGGTTTTCCTCCGCAGTTTTCTGAGACAAATAACGGTACACAGCCCGGTCCCACAATGACACTTGTCAGATTAAAAGATCAGACAGAAACTGCTTTTTACAATGTATCAACCTGCGCATTTACCGGAGTAGGCTGGCATATTAAAGCCAAGCCCGGCAAACCGGCAATTATCAATGACAATACAACCGGTAATTATCAAACATCACTTTTAAGCCTGATAGACAGTATAATTGAATTTGAAAGCCCGGGAGAAAACCTGGCGCTTGATACTGATCAGGGAGCATATTTCGAAAATGTTTATGTGCATAATGCCAAAGAAATAATCAAGGGAGTACCCTCCGGCAGCGGATGGCAGAAAGTACGCCTGGTATATAAAGTTCCGCCTTTAAAATATAAAGGCAAGAACGGAGAATACGATATCAGTCAGCCGGCTTATATAAATGGAAAAAAATCTGAATTTATACCTGAAATAATATCCGCAGCTCCGCCTGCGGGATTAATTGAAAAACATATCTGGAATGATAATTTTCCTTCATGGGAAACTCCCGGAGCTGTTAATGTTAAAGAGAAGTATGGCGCCAAAGGTGACGGTAAAACCGATGATACGCTTGCTCTTCAAAAAGCAGTTAATGAAAACGAGATTGTGTTCCTTCCCAAAGGAGTGTACAGGGTAACAGATACCATAAATCTCAGGCCTAAAACCAAATTAATTGGAATTGCTTTTCATTTGTCGGTCATAATGGCTTATGCGCCTTTTGGAAAATTGGATGATTTGTCTGTACCCAAACCGGTTATTTCTACAGCAGATGATGCAAATGCGGAAACAATTATTGCTTTTATCGGTATACAAGTAGCCAAAGAAGCAGCTCTTGAGTATACCGAAAAGCTCGGAGGTAAAGTTCCCTGCTATGCATTATTATGGAGATGCGGAGAAAAATCAATTGTCCGTTCTCCCTATATCAAGCGTATACATGACGGAACAGCATATAATAATCCCGGGGAGCAGGAGCAAAAATCTCTGGAATGGAAACATCCTTTTGTAATCATAGAAGGAAACGGCGGAGGCAAATGGTATAATTTTTTTATTCACGGCTTTCCTTCGCCGGATGAAGCAACCTACCGGCATATTCTTATCCGTAATACTAAAAATTCTCTGGGTTTTTATCAGCTGCATGCCCAGCACAGCGAAGGCGATAGCCAATGCGAAATCATTAATTCCAGAAATATCAGAATTTTCGGAGTAAAAACCGAATGCGATAATGGTTTTTTACGGATTAAAAATTCTTCCGATATACGCATTTACGGGCATTCCGGATGGGGTTCTGCTTTCCCGCAAACCGGACTTTATACTTTTGAAGACAGTGACGATTATCTTATAAGCTGCTTCGGCGGTTTTATCAGAGATGTGTCTCCGGCAAAAAGCCCCTATAAGAAATACGGCGAACATCCCTTTATAGAATGGTATCCCATAAACGAGATTATTAAAGGAAAAGCAAATCCCATTTCTCCATTTGAAAGGCCGCTTTTGTTAATGAGAAAAACAATCGGGCAATAGCAAGGCGCAATTTACAGGGAAATAATTATGAGCATTTTTAGAAGATCCGAATCAGCAGACACTGCGCGAAACCCTTTAATTAAATTTTCGAAGGAGTCATCATGTTCAACTTGAACACCCGAGACGATGAAAATGTGTTCGCGCAGAGCCCGCAGAGAATAACTTTAATAATTTATTCATTCCTCTGGAGCGACCGGCAGGATGCCGGGAGTGCAGCAATTGCAGGAAGCAATGGAGCTGCCTCCGCGAACTCTGCGAGAAACCCTTTAAATTACATGGTTAAAGGGAAAGATTGTGATCGATAGACCACGTAATAATTAAATTTTCGAAGGAGTCATCATGTTCAACTTGAACACCCAAGA
>DNNS01000062.1 GCA_003497555.1 Spirochaetia bacterium | reverse complement strand
TTGGCGGCGAGCATCATGGAAACGGTAAATCTTTTTTGCCGGGAAATTCCGTGCGTCAGTACCAGATACATTTTACGGCTTTTACCCAGGGCTTGTACAAAATTTTTTACCTGCCCGGACTTTTTTGCGCAGAAAACAATGCCGCTGGTCTCACGGTCCAGCCTGGATACAAAATGCACAGCGGGAAATTTTTTCAGCAGTTCTGCATGCAAGGTATGGTGTAAAAATGCTCCGGAAGGGTGAACCGGCAGATTACCGCTTTTACCGACAGCCAGACAATATTCATCTTCATACAGAATTTTATATGTACCATCAACTGCCGGTTCGATAAACCCGGAATCATATTCTATGTAATCATTTTTTTTGACAAAATATGAAGACGATACAATTTTCCCGTTAACTTTGATTTTTCCGGATGCAATTTCTTTCTGCCAGTCATGCCGGCGGATGGCGGAAAGTTCTGCTGTTAATGGCCCGGAGTTTTTAACTTTTTTNNGGGCCGCTAGCTCAGTTGGTAGAGCAAGAGACTCTTAATCTCTGGGTCACAGGTTCGATCCCTGTGCGGCTCAATTATCGTCATCATCTGTTGCGTGCTGCTATTTCCTTATGACCGAAGAACAATGGAAAGCTTTAATTGCAGAAATAACAGCAGGCCATACAGAAAAATTCAGCATTGTTATTAATCATTTCCGCGATAAAATTTTCCGGATGTGTATAAAAAGGCTTAAAAATCATAATGAAGCCCTGGATGCCTGTCAGGAAATTTTCCTGGAAATATATAAATCCCTGGCTTCTTTTAAGGGTAAATCGCAGTTTGCCACCTGGATTTACAGCTTGTCTTTTTTTACCTGCAGTGATTTTAAAAAGAAAAGAGAAAAAATTTCCAGGCATGAAAATCCTTCAGAGAATTATTTTCAAATGCCGCTTACAGAAGATTTTCCCCTGCACTTTGCAGAACAGGAGCTGATTAAACAGGTTGAAAAAGACATGCCTGATTCTGTCATGGAATTACTGCATCTAAAAATAACCCATAACTTCAGTTATGAAGAAATTGCCGGTATTCTGAAAATCAGCGTTAACAGGGTCAAAACCAGGCTGTTTCGGGCCAGAAAAAAATTTTTCAGCGCTTACCGACACTTTTCCGGGAAAAACGAGACTAAATAGATGTATGCAGCATGATGAATTATCTGCTTTTTTTTCAAAAGAAGAGTTTTTTAAAATTAAAAAGTTGTTTTTTACAGAATCGCAATATAGTTTAAATCATAATTTCAATGACAAAATTATTGAATTAATTTCTGCGCCAAACAGACGACCGGCCTTTTCCCATATTTTTTTCATCAATACGGCAATATTTGTTTTTCTTGTGGTTTTTTCCGGATTACTCTTTATGGGAATAAAAAACATCATCAGTCATACAGAAAATATTATTATTAAAAACAGCCTGCTTAATGATCAGGCGGCTTATATGATTATTGAAGAAAACAGCAGACAGGAAAATTTTACTGCTGACGATCTGGGGGTTTATTTAAGATGAAAATACTGCTGCAGAATAAAATATTTATAATCATATTTTTTTTCCTGGCCGGTTTTACCCTGGGAATCAATACCAGCCGGCAAATCAGGCGTATATTTCTGTTCCGGGCGCATAACAGCAAAGCCAGGCTTCTTACGGAAAAAATGAAAAAAGAACTTAAATTAAATGCCGTACAAACTGCCTGTGCGGAAAAATCATTTACTCAGGCTGAAACAGAAATACAAAATAAAAAAAATTCCCTGCATCCGTATATTATACAGATCATGAATCAGGCTTTTACGGATTTTTCCGCCTGTCTTGACAACGGGCAGAAAATAAAACTTGCCGTAATGAGAGAAAGCTTTAAGGCCGAAAGAGAAAAAGAACAGAAAAAAAACAATCAGTGTAACCGCTAATAATTATTTATCATGCAGAAACTTATAGCATTTTTTCTGAAAAATTCCCTGTTGGGTAATTTTATATTAATACTTGTTTTGGCCGGAGGCGTATATTTCTGGCAGCATACCAGTAAAGAACAAATGCCGAGCGTTTCTTTTGATACCCTGCGCGTATCCGCTGTTTATTCAGGCGCCACACCGGCAGAAGTTGAATATTTTGTTACCAAACCTATTGAAGACGCGGTCAAGGGGCTGGAAGGCATTTACCGGGTCACATCAACTTCCGGCAGCGGCTCCTCCACTGTTATCATAGAAATTTTACCGGGGCTTTCCGATAAAGAAACTGTTATCAATGATATTAAAAATGCCGTGATGGATGTCAGACTCCCGGATGAAATAACCGATCCTCCTGTGGTGCGGCAGTTTAAAACCAGTATGATGGCGGTAATCGATGTTGCTGTGGTAAATACCAATTGCCGCATGCTTGATGAAAATGAGCGCAGGAAACTGCAGAATTTTGCCCTTACCCTGGAAAACCGCCTGCTCAGCGCGCCGGAAATAAACAGTATTTCGCGTTCCGGCTACCGCCGCGAAGAATTACAGGTAAATCTTCTTCCGGAAAAACTCCGGGCTTATAACATTCCTCTCAGCGCCATAACAAGTAAAATCAAGGCTCATAATATTCGCCAGCCGGCCGGCAGTATGGAAGACAAAGATGAATCCAAGGTTACAATTTCTTCAACTCTTTACACCCGGGAAGCATTAAAAAATCTTCCCATCCAGGGAGGGTTTGAAGGACAATTTGTAAGATTAGGCGATATTGCTGAAATTTCCAATACCTATGTAAAAACCAAATCCATTACTGCCATTAACGGCTACGAAGGCATGATTCTCAATGTGGTTAAAAACAGTTCTACCGGTATTCTTACTGCGGTTGACCGTATAAAAGAAATAGTGCAGGATTTTGAGAAAAATAATTTAAGCGGCACGCCTTATGCTGTTTATATGATTGAAGATGAATCTACAGACGTGCGGAACAGAATTTCCATAATTGCCGGAAACGGCCTGCTGGGTTTTATACTGATTCTTACTTTTCTGTTTATTTTCCTGGATGTAAAATCCGGCCTCTGGGTTGCACTCGGTATTCCCTTTACTTTCTGCGCTACCATGATTATCACCTCAGCCATGGGATACACTATAAATAATATTACGCTTTCGGCTGTGATCATAGTAATGGGAATGATTGTTGATGATGCCATAATTGTCACTGAGAACATCTGCCGTCTGGAAGATAAGGGGGTGCCGCAGGCCGAAGCCTGTTTGACAGGAACCGGCGCCATGTTTATTCCGGTATTGGGCAGCATTACCACTACCATGGTGGCGTTTCTGCCGCTTCTGGCCATGAAGGGAAGATTCGCCCGCATGATTGTTTTTATTCCGCCGATTATAATGATTANNCCGCAGTGGGTGCACAACATTTTTTCCCATAGGCATAAAAAATCCGGCAGTAAACATACGGAACACTGGTTTATGATTTGGGAAACCCGCTATGGGAAAATATTAGCAAAAGTGCTTCAGCATAGAATTTATTTACTGCTTCTTTTTCTGTTTTTGCTTTTTTTTACCGGCCGTCATTTTTTTACCAAAATGAAATATGTCATGTTTCCCAATGAAGAATCCACGGAAATTCGTTTTCAGGCTACTGCTCCGGCCGGAACACTTAAACAGCAGACCGCGGTTTATGCGCAAAAACTGAACGTTGTTTTAAAACCTTATTTAGGGCGTGAAATTACAGCTTACCGCATGCAGATTGCCATGAACCGCTGGGGAGGCGCAGTTGAAGAAAATAAACTGATGTGTAGTATTGAACTTGTTTCCAAAGAAAAACGGAAAAAATCTCTCAATCAGCTTATAACCGAGTGGGAAACCAAAATGCATGATATTCCTGAATTTACAGAAATTCGTTTTTTTAAACAGCGTTTTGGCCACAGCAGCGGAACTCCCCTGGAAATTACCCTGCTTGATAATAACGATACTGTCAGGGAAAAAGCCGCGGAGGAACTGCTGAAAGTCATGCTTGCAGATCCTCTGTTAAACAACCCGGAAATTGCCGAAATTCCGAAAAATCCGGAATATCTTATAAAAGTGAATAATGATGAAACCATTCGTCTGGGAATTGATGCAACCCGTATTCCTTCTACAGTGCGTACTGCGCTTGACGGTACCATTTTATATGAAATTCCCCAAAACGATGAAACCATTGATCTGCGTTTATCAGTCAAGGCTGCTGATAAAAATAATATTAACAAAATTCTTGATATACCGGTAGAAAACAAATCCAGTTACCTGGTGCCGCTGAAAAATATTGTATCGCTTGCCAAAGGCATTGCTCCCAGTTCTATTGCCCGGGAAGAATACAAACGTACTTTGAAAATTTATTCCGATATAAAAGAAGTTGCCAAAAACTCCGGTTTAAAAAAGCCGGATAAAAGCGAATCTGTTTCTGTATCGAAATCCGGGAGCAAGATCACTGCTAAAAATTCCGTAAATAAAGATAAAGCGGATAGTTCCAGTCCCCGGGCCTCGGGACAGCAGAAAAAACCATCGGCTCCTGCAAGTTCTGTTGTAAAAAAACAATACGTTAAAACACCGATAGAAACTGCTGATCGTTATGAAAAAAATGTTTTTCCGCAATTACTGAAAAAATATCCCACCTTGCGTATACGTTTTGACGGAGAAGTTAAAGAAACCAGAGAAAGCCAGGGAGATATTCTTACTGCCGTGCTGATCGTACTTTTTCTAATTTACATGATACTCGCACTTATACTTAATTCAGTTTCCCAGCCACTGGTAATAATGCTTTCCATTCCTTTCGGCCTGGCGGGAGTTATTCTGGCTTTTATGATGCACGGTATGACCATGTATGGTTTTTTTGCAGTAATCGGAATGCTGGGCCTGGCCGGAGTAGTGGTAAATGATTCAATTGTTATGCTCACCAAGCTGAATGAAGAATTTGAAGCTTATAAAGGGCGTATCTCTTTAAAACAAATTGCCGAAACCGCCCAGACCAGGCTCAGGGCAGTAATGCTTACCACGCTTACCACGGTGGCCGGTTTGTTTCCGACTGCCTACGGTGTTATGGGTTATGATTCCATGCTTGCCGAAATGATGCTTGCTCTTGGCTGGGGCCTGATGTTCGGCACTTTTATCACGCTTTTTCTGGTCCCGTCAATTTACAGTTTTTTACTCGAAATAAAATATTTTTTTAATCCGCCCGGGGCAAATGCGTGAGATTAAACAATTATATATTTAAATTTTTTTTAACAGTTTGTCCGGTATTTTTTTCCGCTTACGCCAGTGAGACCAATAAAATAGATCTTCCGGAATTCCTAAAAAGAGCTGCTGAAACTGTTGTCAAGTTTGAAGAAATTTTAACTGATGAACTCTCATTAAAATACCAAAAAAATCTGAAAATATCCGCGCATGAACTTATTATTAAAGCCAAAACCGGATATAATCTTAATCTCGGTTCAGTCGCTTCTTCCTGTCCGGATATTTCCTGCTCCCTGCTCGGTCAAATTCCCAAATACGGAATTACAGCCGGTACAACTTTTAATGCCGATTTTTCCAAATCCGGAACAATAAGCCCGGCCCTGGCAGTATCGTTTTCTGCTCCGGTAGTGCGCAATGTACTTGGCGCTACCGAACGCCTGCAGGCGAAAAGCGCAGATAATGAAACAGAAATATTATCCAGGCGTATTATTGAAACATATGAAGAATTTTATGCCGTAATGATTAACCTGTATTATTCCTGGTGTGCAGCCCGCTTAAAGTATGACACAGCCCGTGGTTCCTGGACAGAAAGCAGGCGGCTGCTTGATAATACGCTTGAAAAATCCCGCCGCAGCATTGCCGACCAGGCGGATGTGGCGCGTTCCGAACTGCAGTTTCTGGAAAAAACCGATTCCCTGCTCTCGGCTTCCAATGAATATGCAAAATATTCCGAAGAAGTATTTCTGCTGATTAATCTTGACCGAAATACCTGGCCGGTGATTCCGCAAATGCTCCTAGAAGAGCCCAGGTTTGAAGAAGAATACCGCGATTATACCAATTCCGGCCGTACCTACACCATGCTAAAACTGTTAACGGAAAACAGCCGGCTTGAAGTACTGATGCAGAAAAATACCCTGCTGCCCGGAGCTGATGCCCAGATTTATTATCAAATGCAGTCAGGCGCCAAAACCGATCATTATCTGGGAACATCAATTAATTTTGAATTTCCGGTTTTCCGGGAAAAAAACAAGGCGTTATACGAAACTTCTGTTATAGCTGATCAGAAACTCAGACTGAATAACGGGTATACAGCGGTAACCGATCGTATCACTTTGGTAAAACTTCATAGTGATATTCAAAAACAGCTGGAATTATATAAAAATGCCGGGAAAAAAACAGTACTCGCGCAAAAAATATTAACAGCTGCGGAAAATGATTACCGTTATGGGCGTTTTACCCTGCAGCAATTAATTACCGCAATAAATGATCTCGAAACCATTAATTATAACCGTTTGTCAGCAGAAATAGCTCTTTTTCGCTTAAATGTGGAATGGCTTTCCCGCACGGATCGTCTTGTTTCAAGCCTCGGGTCTTTAAAAAAAAACGATCATGTTAAATAAAAATATACGTTTAAAATGCTGATTTATCAGCGGTTATCCCCAAAAGCAATGATACTTTGCTTCGGTTAAAGCCCAGCATAAACTAACGCTAATAGCGCGTTTTACCCGCTTTTACTTTAGGGGTGTAAATTTTATTTCTTGGGTAAA
>DNNS01000296.1 GCA_003497555.1 Spirochaetia bacterium | reverse complement strand
CCTTATGCTGATAAAAATGGCAAAGCCGTTTTATTCGATTTTGAAAAAGATAAGAGTTCCTGGACTGTTACAATTAAGAGTTCTAATGTTGAAGATGTATATTTTAATGAAAAAACCCCTGATAACGAAGCGGCAATTACTTATGAGATTCAGGAAGAAGGAGCCAAATCTAAATGCGGAGGCAGAAAATATGACGGAAACGGAGCCTGGCGTCAGAAAAAATATAAGTCACTCTGCTTCTAGGTAAAAGGCGACGGTTCGGCAAGCTTTATTCAGTTGCGGCTTATGACCGGGGAAGAATTATTTGTCTATCAGTTTAATCTGACAAAAAACGATTGGGAAGAAAAACGCATTGCCCTGGAAGATTTGAAAAAAAGCAGTGAAAACAAAACCAGTCAGAATATTGATATTTCCAAACTAAGTTATGTGTATTTACAATCCACCAAAAAATTTAAAATGTCCATCGGCCCGGTTAAACTTGAACCTGAGACCGGCGCCCAAATTACGCTTGCGCCGGTGCCTCAAGTTCTGGCCATGCAAACCGAAAAACCAATAAACATTGATGGAAAAATTAACGAGAAAGAATGGAAAAGTGCTCCGGAATATAAGCTGGAATATCAGATTAAGGATTGCGGCCAGCCCAAAGAAGCTACCGTCTTTAAACTGCTCTACGACCACAGCTCTCTTTATCTGGCAGCAGAACTTGCAAGCAGCGATACTGCCAAATTACGAAAGGAAAAAACCAAAGACGGCGGCAATATTTATGAAGATGACTGCCTAGAATTTTTTCTCAGCAGCAAAAACGATCTGGAAATATATATACATTTTATAGTAAATAGCCTGGGGGTTAAAACCGTACATAACCGCAGTTATGACAAGGTGGCGGATCGTATAGAAACAGACACAGCATATAAGATTCCCTGGCAGGCTGCCTGTCATCTCGAACCGCAAAAATGGCAAATTGAGATTTCAATACCGCTTGCTGAACTGGGACTAATCCCGCCGTTAAACAAAATAGCCGGTTTTCAGATTGGCAGGGAAAATCATGTATTGCCGGAATATTCATCTTTTGTCCCGACTGATAAATTTCCCAATGCCAAAAACTTCGGGGTACTGATTTTTGCCGGAACCAGGGACAATATCTGGCAGGCAGAAAACGTTAATCTTCAGAAAATCTCTGATAGAAAATTTACATTAACCGGCAATGTGCTTTGTAAAAACCAGGCAATCGGCAGCGGCCAGACGCTTGACATACTGGGAGGGGTGGTAAATTCCGAGAGAAACAAAATATCCGGTCAAACGGTTTTAAAAAGTTTTTCTTTTCCGGCACAGCAGTTTTCCCTTAACCTTGATTATCCGGCTGAATCCGAAGGGCAGCATCGTCTGTTTGTCAAAATTGAGTCCAGCAGCAAAGACGCTTGCTGGCAGGCATATAATTTTCAGCACACACTGCCTCTGAAAGTAATTTACGGAGAAATAACGGTTAATCCCCAGCCGAAAAAAATCAAATGGGGCAAGGACTTTTTAACACTTTCCGCTGTTGAAAATATTATTTATATCATTAAAAGCGCATCCAGCCGTACAGAAAAAACAGCTATTTTTTTAGCTGAAGAACTATATGATTATTGGGGAAGAAAATTTAAAGTAGAAAAAATCGATTCTGCAGCCGGAAAAAAAGGCATATTCCTGCTTGCCGGCGCAGATATCCCTCCCGAATTTAGCACCGGGGATTTTGCCAAAGAAGCAGTAAAAATACCGCCGGAAGGTTATTATCTGACAGTAAATGACAACGGCGTGCTGCTGAAAGGCAGCGATGAACCGGGCCTTTATTATGCTGTTGTTACTCTCATGCAGGTAATAAAAGGACCCATGAAAATCACAGAACAGCCACAGGTAAAAAAAACAGAAATACTGGACTGGCCGGATCTTAAATACAGATATTATGGCGAACATACCATGTGGCACAGAAAGAAAAAAGAAAGAGATACGGTAATTGAAGAATATAAGAAATATATAAAAATGCGTATTGCCGGACAGAAATTTAATATACTCAGTATGCAGCTTGATCACAAGGTGTTTTCCGAGCGTCATCCCAAAGTTGAAAACGGCAATGGTTTTATTACCAAAAAAGACCTGCAGGAAATTGAGAAACTCTGCAGGGAGCATTTTATTGAATTTATTCCGGGCGTGGCCAGCGCCGGTCACTTTAACTGGGTGCCTGCTTCAGTATATCCTGATTTATTTGAGCCGGGATTCAGCCGCGCTGCTAATTTTCTTAATCCNNATCCCGGATTTTATGAATTTATTTTTTCCTACCAGGCAGAAATAATGGAAGGACTGAACTGCAAATTTTTTAATATTACGCATGATGAAATATGGAGTTTGCCCCCCAAAGAAGCCGTCTCGGAATTAAACGGTATTCCGCGTAAAGAGATACTATACAAGGACATTTTGAAACAGTATGAGTTTTTCAAAGCCAGAGGAGTAAGAATGCTGATGTACGGCGATATGCTCCTGAAAACACATAATGGAGATGAAGAGGGGCCCCGCAAAGGCATATATGAAATAACTTCCAGACTACCCAAAGACATTATAATTGTCAACTGGTCATCAGGACATGATCCGGATTCGGGGAAAACATTCAGTGATCAAGGTTTTGAAGTAATTAATGCCAATAACGGTTTTATTCCCTCTCCCGGAGTAAGAGAGTCGCTTGCCGGTTTCGGGATGCTCTGTTACGGTACCAGCCATCTCATGTCCGGCGCGGGAGATGATATAAAGTCCCTTCAGTATGGATATTCTTCAGTACTGCGATCCGCTGATTATGCCTGGAATATTAAAAGCGATTCCGGAACCTCAGTCAGGGAGTTTGAGCGAAACAAAATGATAAATCTCTGCTCTGTCAACGCGGTAAAAGCCAATCCCCGAGCGAAAGCAATATGCGAAACTGTTGATTTGTCGCGAATCGCTAACGCTGAACTTAAAAAAATCACAGATTATAATCTGGCAATAAGTGCAGGCCAACAGGATATAGGCTTTGTTCCCATGCTGCTGCCCCAGACAGCCGGCAATAATGTAATTGCTCTTGCTGCAGGAAGCAAACCAATTCTTGATCTGGGGAAAAAAGCATCGGCTTTATATTTTTTACAGGCATTTCATGTGGATGCCAAACTGCGCCCTAATCTGTGCAAGCGTTACGGAGAATATATCTGGGGCATTATTACGGTAAACTTTACAATTACTTACAGCGATGGAACAACATCTGAAGCCAAGCTCCGTTTTGGCCTAAATACTCTTGATCTATGCCCTCCTGACAGCCGCTGCATCTATATGCCTGATGTGCGCTATATATATCAGGCTAAAACCGAGACCGGCGCAGCAGCTTTTCTTTATCAGTGGGAATGGGTTAATCCGTATCCGGAAAAAGAAATTCAGAAAATAGTAATGATTCCGGCTGATACTGAAGCAATACCGGTTGTTTATGCGCTAAGCTTGCGCGGAGTAAAATAATGAATCCAAAAATCCAGAAAGCCTGGGATACAGGCCTGAACATTTTGAAGCCTGGCGAAAAAGAACTCGCGCACGGCCTTGAGCTTCATAAAAACTCACTTGTTGTTGAGTCCTACGGATTTACCCCTCTTGCGCCCTTACGTGGCGAAGGCCTATATGAAAAATTTAAAAACGCTCATCCCTCGGAATATAAATTAATAGAAAGCGATGCCCGATCCCTGCGCTGTATTGATAATCCTGAAGATCTGGCAGAATTTAAAGAAGCATGGGACACGGCGGGGGTTACCTGTGTGATCACCAATTCCGGCGGCGGTTCGCCTGCGAGTATGCTTAAAAGAATGGCCTGCCGGACGCATTTAACTGACATGATGAAGGATTTCATTGTAAAAGCTGTTTCTGCTGATGACATTCTGCAGGTAAAAAAAACCGGAAAACACAGCATTATGTTCACTACCAATGGAATTCCTCTGCCAATGGATTTAAAATCAGCAGAAGATGAATTATCTTTAATAAAATTATTTTATCAATTCGGCATAAGGATGATGCATCTTACCTATAATCGCCATAATCTGCTTGGCGACGGCTGCGCGGAGAAAAATAACAGCGGCCTTACTGATTTTGGAAAAGTTGTTATTAACGAAATGAATAAAACAGGAATATTAGTTGATGTGGCGCATAGCGGCTGGCAGACCAGTCTGGAGGCAGCCAGGGCATCATCTGTACCGGTAGTTGCCAGTCATTCAGGCTGCGCTTCTGTTAACAGTCATTGCCGCAGCAAGCCTGATGAAGTTATTCGGGCCATAGCCGATACTGGCGGTTTTATAGGCATTTGCTGTATACCTGCTTTCCTGGGAAAAACCGGTGATATAAATTCGCTGCTTGATCATATTGACTATGCTGCTGAAAAATTCGGCGTTGATCATCTGGCCATCGGCACTGATGTTATTTATTCTTCCGGTATACCTGATGATGAAAGAATTACAGCAATTTTAAAAAACAGCAAGGATCGGCCGCGTTTTGATTATTTCTGGTCTTCTGATGATGCTCTCTTTGATCAGCGCTGGAAGCAAAAAGACATGCTGCAGAGTCTGGAATGGACGAATTTCCCCTTGTTTACAGTCGGCCTGGTTCAAAGAGGCTACTCTGATTCAGATATTCAGAAAATAATAGGCGGCAATGTATTACGCGTTCTTAAAGCAGTTGAGACACGGAAAGTTTAAAAAATAATTTCTTACGAGGTGAAACATGAAAGCGTTGGTTAAAAAAGAAAAAGGCGAAGGGCATATTGAGCTTTGCGACGTTCCGGAGCCCGATCCCGGTCCGCGTGAAGTAAAAATTGCAGTTAAAGCTGCCGGCATTTGCGGTTCGGATTTGCATATTCTGCATGGTGATATCGGCATCCCCATGCGGCCGCCTTTCGTTATCGGCCATGAGTTCAGCGGCGTGGTAAGCGCAGTAGGCGCCGAGGTGAGAGTTTGCCGGCCTGGCGACCGTGTTACAGCCGAAAACTCGCGTTCTACCTGCGGGCATTGTATTTTGTGCCGGACCGGTAATTATAACCTTTGCCCTGAAAGGCTTGCTACCGGGTATGCTTTTGACGGAGCCTTTGCCCCCTATTGCGTTGTTCCGGAGGAAAGAGTACATCTCTTGCCTGATAATGTGGATTTTCCCACCGGCGCCTTGTCCGATCCATCAGCTTGCGCTTTCCATGCGGTTCAGGAATTAACTGGAATCGCCGCCGGCGAAATAGTGCTCATCACCGGCCCCGGCGCCATGGGCCTTTTTTCACTGCAATATGTTAAAGCTAACGGCGGTATTGCGGTAGTAGTCGGCAGAGAGCAGGATCGGCAGCGTCTGGATCTCGCTGAAAAGCTGGGAGCAGATTTCGTTATTAACATTGATGGCAAAGATATAAAAGCAGCGCTGCAAAACAAATTCGGGCAATCAACAGTTGATACTTTTCTGGAGTGCTCCGGTAAAGCTCCGGCTCTGCAGATGGGCCTTGAACTTTTACGCAAACAGGGTAAATATACGCAAATCGGGATTTTTGGCTCCCCGGTAAAGGCCGACCTTGATTTGCTGGTTTATAAAGAAATACGCGCCTGCGGATCATTTAGTCAGAAATATTCTGCATGGCGCGCGGCAATTCAGCTTGCTTCCCTAGGAAAAATTCAGGCTGCCCCGCTTATAACTCATCAATTACCGCTCTCCGCATGGCAGGAGGGTTTCCGAAAATTTGAATCCGGAGAAGCAATAAANNCGGGAACGGCCAAATCCCCTATCACCTTGATTTTTCCACAAAAATGAGGGAAAAATTGCAAATTTATTATAAACTGGAAAAGCCAGAAGATGTCGGCAGAAAATTAGGAAACTGTTTTTCCCAATTAAACATCGGGACCGTGACCGGCCCATCGGAAGGCATTATTCCGGAGATTTATTGCAAAAAAATTGATGAACAGCGAAATATCTATCAGGACGACTGGGGCGTAAAATGGCAGCGCGAAGAAGATGACGATATCGGGGTAGTAATTGAACCGGTACTGACCGAAGCGAATTTCAAAAATTTTACACCGCCTGTACCGCAAAGCAGGAGAAAATTTCTGGAACAATTCAGCCGGCAAAACAGTGAGTTTTTTAAACTGGCAGCCTTGAGCTCCCCGCTTTTTCAGAGAGCCTGGTTTCTCAGGGGTTTCGAAAATTTTTTAACTGAACTGACGCTTAATCCTGATTTTGTCAATCAACTGCTTGACTATGTATTCGAGTACACTGCAAAAGTACTGCTCGAGGCTGTAAGCTATCCGCTTGACGGTATTTTTTTTCTTGATGATTGGGGTCAGCAAACAGGTCTGCTTATTTCTCCGCAAATGTGGCGGGAATTTATTAAGCCCAGAATGAAAAAATTATGCGATCTTGTAAAAAAAAATAATAAATATATATTTTTTCATAGCTGCGGCAATATTGAAGATTTGATACCGGATATTATTGAAATCGGGATTGACGCTCTTAATCCGGTTCAGCCAGAAGTTATGGATCTTTATAAATTGAAAAAAAAATATGGGCGGGACTTGTGTTTTTACGGCGGGATCAGTACGCAACAAGTTCTGCCGCTTGGTTCCGCCGGAGATGTAAAAAAAGATGTACGGGAAAAAAAAGAGAAACTGGGTAAAGACGGCGGTTATATTCTGGCGCCGGCCCACGCAGTGCAATCTGATGTACCGATAGAAAATATCCTGGCGTTGGCGGAGGAAATGCAATGATTATAAAAAGCCCGGGCAATCTTGCAGGCGAGCGGGCGAAAAATTCGCATGGCGGACAGGGAGAGTATTTCGTTCGTACTTTGCTTACTTGTGAATTTTCCAGCTCGCTGAAATATATGCGTGAAATAATCCTTGAACCCGGATCGTCCATAGGCGTTCACCGTCATGAAAATGATGAGGAAATCTATTATATTATCGCCGGGAAGGGGATTATGACTGTTGATGATGAAACGCGCGAGATAGGATGCGGAGACATTGTACTCACCAAATCAGGCAGCAGTCATGGCTTATTCAATAATTCATCGGGAAAACTGAAATTTTTCGTTGCCTGCGCGGCCCTTTGACCGGCAAAAAATAATATTCTTTTAAAGCGGCAGAAAAAAGATAATACTTTAAAAATAAAGCCAGATAAGCAATGCCGTGTTTTTTACCGAAGTTGAGAAGGACAAAGCCTCTTTATGGGTCAAAAAGTGAGGCTCCTATTGTTTTCTGTGAAGTACGCGGGTTTTACAGGAATGCTAAATTTTGGCTTTTAAAAAAAATTATGATCGTAATCATTTAATATTTAAATATTTATTGAAAAAATTTATAAATTGATTATTAAAATTTTTATAATGAACACTTGGGGACCCAAAAAAATTAATATCGAAGAAAAATGCAATATTACTTGAATTTGTCGTGCAAATATCTTTTATATATAAATCTATCGCAAATATCTTGACATTTTTGTATAAATCGATTATAATGATACAATATGATACACTTAAGACGGGGGCAAGTATGACAAGTAAATCCATAGATAGCTTTAAGCGTTCGCTTCGGTTCCTGGGAGCCGGCAGTTCAACTTTGTCAAAAATTTATCAGTCGGAATATGAGCCGGCCGTTATAGCGCGCGGCAAGGGGTGCAGAATATGGGATCTGGACGGCAGGGAATATATCGATTTCCGGAATGGGCTTGGCCCGGTAACGCTCGGATATTCCTTCCGGGAAATAAATAACGCCATCATACAGCAGCTTAAAAAGGGCATTGTTTTCGGGCATCCGCACCGGCTGGAAGCGGAAGCAGCAGAAAAATTGATATCCGTAATACCTTGCGCAGAAAAAGTCCGTTTTTTAAAAACCGGCGGCGAAGCTGTTGCGGCCTGTATAAAAATTGCCAGAGCCTATACCGGCAGGGATGATATTATCCACTGCGGCTATAACGGCTGGCTTAATGTTCTGTCTAAGGGAGAAGGTTTTCGGGTGAATATAAACAGAGATGCTGCTCTTAAAGGCATACCCGTTGATATAGCAAAGCATCATCTAAGCCTGCCCTGGGCAGATTGTGCCAAATGGAAAGAAGCAATAGAACAGCGCCATAAGCAAATTGCCGCTGTTGTTATAGCCTGCGATTATGCGGAATTTTATCAGGCAAAAGAATTTCTGCCATTTCTCAGGGAATTGACCGCCCAATACGGCATCTTGATTATCATGGATGAAATTGTTATGGGTTTCAGAATTGCCCTGGGAGGTGCTCATGATTTTTTTAATATAAAGCCGGATTTAGCAGTTTTTGCCAAAGGCCTGGCCAATGGAATGCCGGTAAGCGTATACTGCGGCAGGGCAGAGCTGATTGATCTTTCCGGGGAAATAGGTATATCCAGCACTTATGGAGGCGAAACGCTTTCCCTGGCAGCGCTGATTAAAGTCATTGCCTGCTATCAAAAGTACAATGTAATCGCCCGTCTCAAGGAATCCGGAGAATATATCTGGAATAAGGTTAATTCCCTTTTCCAGATAAAAAAAATTCCGGCAGAGATGAAAGGACATCCGGCCTGCAAGGCATTAACCTTTGCAGAAAAAGATGCGGGAAAAAAATTTATGAAAAATTGTTTCAGGCAGGGAGTCTCGCTCTATCATGTAGCTTATGTTAATTATTCACATGCTAAAAAAGACCTGGACGAAGCATATTGCAGAATTGAAAAAGCCGTTCAAAATATCTAATGCTGTTTTTGTAAAAGCCGCCGGGAAGAAGCAATGCAGGTTTCAAGATTTTTTTTGCTTTCCAGATACGGAAGGAATTCCTTCAAAATTTCCTGTGTTAAGGAATATTCTTTTTCTGCTGCCGGAACTGCCTGCCGGGCGCTGGTTAATATAATGCTGTCTTGTTTTACCATTCCGACGGCCGGAACCGAAATTTTTTCATTATTAATAAGATTTTGGGCATTGTCATCAATAAGAAATAAAAAAAAGTCACGGCACAGATCAAGATGCTGCGATTTGCGGCTTACAGCAAAAGAGCCTCCAAAGAGATTGGTGATCTGCTTTTTAATAAAAGGCGTATATGTATAAGAACATGCAAAAGAGAGAGATGGCACTGTGTTCAGAAAATAGGCATTATTGATCATGCACGGAATATTACCCTGTATAAATTGTTCCGGGCCGTCTGCAATATGCGCCAAACCCGGAATAAACAGCCGGGTTTTTAAAAATTTAATCAATTCTATTGCCCGGCCGGATATTTTATGTCTGTTTTCCAGCAGTCTGACTCCTGCGGTATTAAACCAATGGGAAAATCTGTTGAAAGGCGTCTGGAAAAGATATCCCGGGCCGCCGGATTTTTTTTGGAATTGCGCAAGCATTCGGGAAAATTCCGTAAATGACATGCGTAAATCCGGATTAACTGAAATGCCTGCTTTAGCAAGCAGGTCTTTATTATAAAACAAAAGGAGCGGAGAAATGGCAAAAGGCAGTGCATACAGTTTGCCTGTGTATTCAAAAATATTCCGGGCTGATGGCTCCAGGCGCCTGATTATTTTTTCGTCTATAATCCGGTTGACAGGCAAAAGCTGTTTTTCCCACTGGTGTTCGCGGAACATGGTTTCCGCCATCAGCAGCAAGTCGAATCCGGGCAGGGACGCGCCGAAACCTGGTTCTCTGCTGTTAATTATAATCTCCCTTACCCGGATATTTTTCAGCCTGCCGGCATATGTTTTCATAAACAGATTTATCAGCGCCTGCGATGAATCCGATAAAAAAAGATTACCGGAACGAAGTATAACAAGCTCGTCCGAAGGCAGCTTGATAAAAGTACCCTTGCCGTGTATTGTTTCAAGAATGTTTTCACGAACCAGATCATTAATAGCTCTCTGGATGGTGGGAAGCGGGGCTGAATACTGTTTCATTAATTTTCGGATCGGAAGGATCCGGTCCCCGGGTTTAAGGGTTTTTTGTTTAATTCCGGAGCGGATATCTGCGGCTATAGAGCTGCGGAGATTTATCTGCTTTATATTCATCGGATTGATTGTAGATTATTCATTAATTAAAAGCAAGAGAATTCTGTGAGGCCTTATGATAATTGATATGCACGTACATCCGCCTAAAAAAAACAGTCCGTTATCACTTTCGGATATGGCAGAGGCGGCAAAAAAATGCGGTATTGACCGGATATGTCTTCTCGGCCGCGTGGGAGAAACCAGGGCTAATCCGTCAAAAAATGAAATAAAAAGTATAAATAATGAAACAATGGAATTAGCTCTGAAATATCCGGAAATATATTCCGGTTTCTGCTATCTTAATCCGGCGCACGATGAAAAATTTCTTCAAAATGAAATAAAAAGAAGTATTACAGCCGGCCCCCTGCTCGGCATCAAACTCTGGGTTGCTGTAAAATATTCTGATCCAAGAATGAATTTTATTATGAAGAAAGCTCTTAAACTGGGAATCCCGGTTCTGGTACATGCCTGGTATAAATCAACAGAATATCATTACAATGAATCAACCCCCCTTGAAACAGCTCATCTTGCCGGCAGATTTCCGGATTCGGTAATTATCATGGCGCATCTTAACGGCTGCGGCTTTCGGGGGGTACAGGATATAAAAAAATTTAATAATGTATTTATAGAAACAAGCGGATCTCAGCCCGAATCCGGAATGATTGAATATGCTGTTTCTCACCTTGGGGCAGAACGGGTAATATTCGGATCTGATGCAGCAGGCCGGGATTTCAGCAGCCAGATGGGAAAAATTTTAGGCGCTGAAATAACAGAAAGGGAAAAATTGCTCATCCTCGGAGAAAATGCCAAAAAAATACTGAAATTATAAAAAATTTTATACTATTTTCAAAGGAGTCGTTATGTTTTTAAGAGACACCCGAAACAATGAAAATAATTGAACCACCAGCTCCGCTGGAGTACACAGAGATAACGGAGCCTGACGCTCAGGCCTTACGGTTTGAGGCTACAATATTTCTCCGTGCACTCCGTGCTCTCCAGGGCGCA
>DNNS01000028.1 GCA_003497555.1 Spirochaetia bacterium | reverse complement strand
CCGGCTTTTAAATCACAGCATTATAATATTAAAAAACAGCACGGACGGGGAGGGGCCGGGTTTTTATACGCTGCTAAGTAATTTTTTTGAATACCGTGAAGGGCTTGATGCGGAAACAGGTAAAAACTATTTCTCTTTTTCAGATTTATTTTCATATTTCAGGCCCCAGGCGGTATATTATATTAATGCCGACAGCCCGGCGCCGTTTATTTCCTATGCCTGGCATCCGCCGATAGCACAGACCAATTATGTTCTTACTGATATTTTTACCAATGAAACAATAAAGGGTTCAACATCTTTTTATCAGAAAAATTTTGTTGTTTACCGCCGGGAAATTCCTGACCGAACTGAACGAAAAAAAATCGGCAGCGAACGGGTTGAACAGATTACAGAAATTCCCGGAAAATGGGAATAATATTTTAAAANNAAGCGCTGATGCTCTTGGCACAGGGTGGTTTATAATAATCTGAAATTTGGAAAAAACGCAAAAGATGTTAAAAAAAAGTATATTGCTATATAATTCAGGTAATGAGTACAGCAGCTTTTTTCATTGAAAATTTACCGGCGGAGCATTTTTCTGATCTGCACAGCCATGAGTTCTGGGAACTGGTATATGCCGATGGCGCAGACGGTTATGTAGAAATAAAAAAAAATAAAATTCCTTATTCGGACAAATGTCTTCTTATTCATGCGCCAGGTTCAAATCATATCGCCTATAATAAGGCAGCCTGCCGTCATTATTGCCTGGGAATCCGCGGCCTGGAAACAGCCGGCCTGAACGAAGGCGTATTCAGCAGCAATAATAAAATCAAAACGCTCTTTATCGAAATTTCTGAAGAAATCCGCAACAAAAAACCGCTCTTTAAAGCACTTATTGAGCTTAAAGCCGGAGAAATTCTGATTGAACTGAGAAGGCTGAATTTTCAGAACGAGATTGAGGAAAATCAAATCAGCCCGGCAGTAATCAAAGCCAAAAAAATAATTGACGAGGCTTATAATAAAAAAATCAATCTGGTTTCCCTTTCCGGTGAAGTCATGATGGATAAAGATCTGATCAGGCATGAATTTAAAAAAGAAATCGGCATCAGCCCCATCCGCTACCTTATTAATACCCGTATTGACAATGCCAAAAAAATTTTAGATGAAACCGGAATGAAAATCAGGGAAGTGGCCATGGAATGCGGATTTGAAAATGAATATTATTTCAGCCGGGTATTTAAAAATATCGTAAAAATGTCGCCCAGGGCATGGAAAAACCGTAAGGTTAAAATTGAAGCCAGACAAAAATAACGGTTTTAATTACTTTTCCATATACTCAAGAAATTCCAGCAGATATTTCCCGTGCGGCGGCCACCAGATACTGTAAATTCCCAGGAAATTTTTTGTTTCATCATACAAAGCCCTGGCTGTTTGCAGACCGCTGCCTGCGCTGCCGTTTCCGTATTGATCAGCCATACCGACCTGGCAGCCTACAAGGCAGCCGGGATTAATTTTTTTAATAATTTCAGTGATTTCACGCAAATATTTAACAGCTTCTTCCCGCTTGTTATCATTCTGAAATTTCTGGCATTGAACAATATATATATCATAACAGCCGGCAAGTTTTGTCAGAGCAAGACCGTCGCGATACATGGGTATAATAGCGCTTCGCCATCCCCGATCCCGGCAAAAAGCAAAAATTTCTTTTGAAGTTGAATAAACGTCTTTCTGCTCGGATTGCGGAGTATATTGCCAATGTTCAAAATCATATAAAAAACATCTGATAAAATCGGGAAAACTGCTTTTTTTAATTTCGGCAAAAGATGGTGCCGACCAGCAGTAAAGGCCTGTTTTTATATTCGTCAAGTCATTCAGATTATCCTGCAAAGGTGCATCGCTTATAATATCAAAAGCCTTTCCAAACCGGGTATTCCAGGCATTGATAACAATATTTCGTTCCGGTCCGCCGGAGGGAAGCACAAATAATACCGGAATTCTGCGTTCACCGGACTGACCAATACCGAACATAAGAATAAACAGAATAGAGACTTTAAAAATGAATTTGTTTTTCATAACAACACCCTGAAACAATCTGAATTTATTTCGATTCGAGCGACAAGCTGTATGCTTTATTAATAATTTTAATTCACCCGGTTGTTTCCCTCTTGTGAAAATTTCGCATTAAAGAGGAAATTTGTCAAAAAATAAATTTTTAAAAAGTTAAATGCGGTATTTACAAGATTCCATAAAGTATATTTTTTTTCCAGATAATGCATGTCATTTTATTTTTCAGCAGGTTATAATAAACTCTACAGAATAATATTTATGAAACAAAGTCCATTCGGGAATTGTTAAGATAATTTTAAAAGGACTAAATATAATGCCGCAGTTTAAATCATATTTTTCTTTATTGGAAAAAAAGCAATTATTCCGGGCTGGTGTACTTGCTTTATTTGTATATACAGCAATCTGTTTTTATTTATCGGCTATTGCTGCGGAATTAAAAGGTTATAAGAACGATTTTGAAGCGCCTTTCAAGCCGTTAACAAGTATTGATCATTCCAATATAAAAGCCGTAATCTCGGGTTTTTTGCCTGAAAACTGGTATAACAATTCATCATGGGCACAGGTAGAAGCGGAATATTTTCAGTCAACCAATGATCCATATCAGGGTAAAAGTGCGCTGGGTATCAATGTAAAAAATGTAATAAAAGGATCGGTATTAACCGCTGTTCAGCCGGTATTTTTAGGTTCAAAAACTTTTATAAAAATTAAATTTGCCGCCAGAAGCAGTACAGGTAATCAGACGATCATTGAACTATTTACCAACCCGTACAAACGCTACTGGCGGAAAGAAATTGAACTTTTACCGGAATGGAAAACCTGTGAATTTATTATTCCGCCGTTCGCCGAGGAAAACGATAACGGATTTTTTGTATTTTATATGCTGAGCCCCGGGCGGCTTGAGATTGATGAATTTTCACTGGAATATTTTTCAGAAGAGGAAATAACACCAAAAGAGATCAATTTATCAGGGAATCTGCTGCCGAATAGTTCTTTTCCGGACCATCTCACCGGTGCATGGTGCCTTGATGCGAAAAGCATGTACAGCAAGGCCGTGACTGATGAAAAAGAAACAGGGCCAAGCGGCGTACCGGCTCTCAGGCTTGAGCCGGTGTTTTCATTTGAACAAGGAAGCCCGTATCTTTGTCTGTGTTCTCCGGGCATTTCCTACGCAGGCGGACACTCCTATACATTCAGTTTTTATGCCAAAGCCGAATCAGGGGAAGAAAACGTAAAAATCTTTTTTGGCCCTCCGGAATATATCAGTAAATTTCAGAAAACCATTGAACTCTCGGGTACATGGAAGCGCTACGCTGTTACCCAGGAACTTCCCTTTGCTGAAAACAATCTGCTGATTATTAAATTCCAATTGTTAAATAAAAAAGTCTGGATTGACGGATTGCAGTTTGAAACCGGCAATAAAATGAGTGAATTTATCCGTTCGGACAAAACTGAAATCGGACTGCGTACCATCAAGCCGTACGGACTTCATTTCAGGGAAGAAGCGCTGGAATATTGTGTAAGTATAATTTGCGATACTAACATGAAGATAGTTCTAAAAGGCAGCATATATGATATGTATGGTAAAACCCAACTCCTGGACCCTTTATCCGCTGTTGTAAACGGACTCTATAAAAAAAACATTTATATAAATAACAGCTCGCTTCCAGCCCTGGGAACATACAGGATTGAATACCGTGCGTATGATGAAAATAATCTGCCTGTATCAAAATACGCTGAAGCGCTTGTACACCGGATAGAACACCCCCGTATGGAAGAAAAAAACGCACCGGAATCTCCTTTCGGTATTCATGTGACTGCAACCGAAGACCAGGTATTAATGGCCAAGTCGCTCGGTTTCAACTGGGTGCGTCCTCACTCGCCTGCCAATGAATGGACAAAATGGTTTTTTATTGAAAAAAACAAAGACGAGTGGGATTTCAGCGAGTGCGACAGATCGGTTGCCCTTATGAAGAAATACAACATTATGATATACGGCATGCTGGATACGGCTCCGGCGTTTTATTCGTTTTGCCCCCAGGGATTCACAGGCTTCTGGCAAAAGTACTGGTATCCGTCAGACATTGCCGCATTTGGTGCGTACTGTAAAAAAATGGCTGAACGCTACAGGAATGATATAAAGCTCTGGGAAATATGGAATGAGCCCTATGTGCTTAATTATCTGCCGATGCCTGACAATTCGCAAAAAAGCGGAAAAATTCACGCAGGCCCGGTAAAATACACCGAGCTTGTGAAAACAGCATACAGCGCTGTAAAAAAAGCAAGTCCAACCAGCAAAATAATCTGGATGGGCAACCGGGAAGATACCTGGACAAAGGAATGCATTGAGAATGGAATTGCGACTCATGCTGATCAGATGAGTGTTCATATTTATACTGCTGCTCCTGCAGGATATAAAGGCGATTATATAGAGGACAGAATGTGTTTTCTTTCCAATCAACTTAACAATCACTCTTTTGACGTTTATAATTCAGAAGGGGCTATAGGCGCGCAGCTTTTTAACTCCTATAATCATATACCTCCCTTCAGTGATAATCAGAGAATGGAAAACCTGAACAGCGCAGGCAAACTGGTGCGTCTTTATATTTCACAGTTAGCAGGCGGTATAAACAAATTTTTTCTTTATACTTTTCATCAATGGGCAGCCTGGTACCCGACAGTATCAATGCTTACGCCTGATGGTAAACTTCCTCCCGGCGCTGCAGCTCTTTCTGCCATGATGTGGCATATCGAGGGGAAAAAATTTATCGATAGAATTGAATTAAAACAAAATATCTTTTTATATCTCTTTAATGGTACAAACGAAAGTACCGGAATAATTTTGGGAAGACCCGGTAGCAGTGTACAATTACAGATGGAAACCAATGGCATTATTATTAAAGATATGTTCGGAAATATTCCAGGCCGGATATTTGAAGCGGGGCCCTACCCTGTGTATTTAAGCGGATCTGCGATATCGGCTGATATTATTAAAAAATGCATTATTAACCAGTAAAGAAAACAAAAATAAAGTTTCTTTACCCGGCATCCTGGCGATATCTGGATCGCGGTTAACGGTTCACTGATTGAGTTTTTTATCCACTATTTTAGATTGCAGGATGTTTTTTTATTAAGGAATTTAATAAATTTTGATTTTTTTATAATATTTTAAAACTGGCGCGGAAAAGAAAGCGATGTGTTTAAGATTGTTGATTTCTCCCGGGACGATGAAAAGCCGATCATAAAATGTACGCTCCCAAGGAAATCGGAGCATTATATATTAAAAATGGCATAAATATCGAACCCTTGATCCATGGAGCAGGACAGGAAAAAGCCATGCGCGCCGGGACCGATAATGTAATTTTTTGTCGCCCTGGACAAGGCATGTGAAACAGCAAAAAATAAATATCAATAACAATACCGTAAAATCATTAACCGATTATTTTTTCATAGAGCTGTAAAAAAAATTTCGGCGCCGGAATAAAATTAAACGGGCACCCGCAGTTAAGACTTCCCAATACCCTGAACGTCAGTTTTCCCGGACACAGAGGCCATGACATTATTGCCGGGCTTGAAGATGTAGCTGCTTCAACCGGATCCGCCTGCCATTCCGGGCAGTCAATAATTCCTCCTGTACTTGCAGCCTGGGGGTCTCGGATAAAACCGCGGGGAGCAGTACATTTCAGCCTCGGCAGGTATACAACCGGCGAAGAAATAGATTATATACTTCAGAAAATAAAAAATCTGTCCGGTGTATCAAATACCGGGAACTGTAAAAATGGATAAATACGTCTTTTAAAAATAACTCCATTTACTTTATTTCGATTGGTACTTATAAGAATGCGATTCCGGGAGGGGCTCGACAGAGAAGTGATGATGATTCCGGGTACTGTTTATAAAATAAAAATCGAAATGGGCGTAACATCGATTCTTTTTCATAAAAAGCATAAAATCAGGCTTGAACTTGCCAGCAGCTCTTTTCCCGGTTATATCCGAAACCTGAATACCGGGGAGCCGTTTGCATCAGGAACACGGATGGAAATTGCCAGACAGACTGTTTATCACTCGTCAAAATATCCTTCACGGCTGATTATTCCTGTAATTCCTGGTAGTCGTTATGATTCGGCGAGACACCCGAAACCATGAAA
>DNNS01000252.1 GCA_003497555.1 Spirochaetia bacterium | reverse complement strand
ATTTTCCAGGGAGTCATCATGAATATTTTAATTCTTGGCAGCGGCGGCCGTGAACATGCAATTGCCGTAAAGCTTTCTGAAAATAAAAATCACCGTATTTTTATCTGTCCGGGCAATGGCGGTACAGCTCTTGAGTTTTCCAATATCAGGCTGCCGTTAACCGAACCTTTTACCGAATTGATAAAATGGTGCCATGCTAATTCCATCGATTTGGCTGTACCCGGGCCTGAAGCTCTGCTCATGAGCGGTGTAGTTGATTATCTGACTTCAGCCGGAATTAAGTGTTTCGGCCCGTTTAAAAACGCTGCCCTGGTAGAAGGTTCCAAGGCATTTGCCAAGGAAATCATGTTGTCAGCCGGGGTGCCCACAGCCGGTTATAATGTATTTACTGCAAAAAATCCCGCACTGCAATATCTGAAACAGCTTGAGCCTCCCTATGTTCTAAAAGCCGACGGTTTGGCGCAGGGTAAGGGCGTAATAATCGCGGCTGACAGAACAGAGGCTGAAAACAGTCTTGCTGTCTTTTTTGATCAGAAAAAATTCGGTTCTGCCGGAGAAAAACTTGTAATAGAAGAATTTCTGATCGGACAGGAAGTGTCTATTCTGGCTTTTACCGACGGCAGAGAAGTGCGCCTGCTTCCGGCATCGCAGGATCACAAACGCATCGGAGACAATGATCAGGGACCGAATACCGGCGGTATGGGAGTATATTCTCCGGTAAAAATAATTAACCGGAAGCATTTTGAATTTATCGAAAAAAAAATACTGAAACCTTTTTTAAAAGAACTGGAGCGCCGCGGTATTATTTACCGGGGCATTCTTTATGCCGGGTTAATGATAAATAAAGACAATATTAATGTTGTAGAGTTTAATGCCCGGTTCGGAGATCCGGAAACCGAGTGTGTTCTGCCTCTTCTGAAAACCGATCTGGCGGAAATTATGTGCGCCTGCGCAAACGGCTCTCTTGATAAAATCAGTATGCAAACAGAAAAACTCGCTTCCTGTACGGTAATATTGGCTTCCGGCGGATATCCTGAAGAATATAAAAAAGGAATGGAAATTACAGGTCTGGATAAAATTCACTCCGCCATGGTATATCATGCCGGTACAAAACTTGAAAACGGAAAACCTGTTACTGACGGCGGAAGAGTACTGGCAATTACTGCCTGCGGAGCAGATTTAAAATCGGCGATTAAAACCGCATATGAGAATGTGAAAAAAATTCATTTTAACGGCATGTATTATCGTACTGATATTGGTAAAAAAGGACTGTGATCTGCAATTTATTCAATTTTAAAATGCCTGTTTCGCAATAAACTCGATAAGCACTTAAACTATGAATTTGTTAGTATTTCTAATAAAACGGCAAATTTATTAATTTTTTTCCTAAATTTTCAGTATTTTGACAAAATTACATATTTGTTTTTTCCATTTTTAAAATTCTCAACCGTAATAAGTTGATATTTGACGGGTGGGAATTTATTTTTTTGGTAAACAAAAAAACTTTTATTCATATTTTAATAAAATAGTAGAAACAAATTATCGCGGAGGGGAAAAGAAAGAATATAAACCGCGTTATCAAGCATTTTCTGCAGATAAAGTCTATACTCGCACCAAATAAAAAAAACCGCTCCTGTATTTGACAAGTGAGTCTATTTGTATTATAATTATAGAATGAATGGAACAACTTCTGATTTATCACAGAATACATCACTCCTCGAGATTGTATACGCGCATCTTGCGAAAAAGATCAGTGACGGGTTTTTCGCCGATGGAAAGATACCTAGCGAAGAGCGTCTCATGCGGCAGTTTGATGTAGGCAGGAATACAATACGCCGCGCTGAAAAACGCCTTATACGCGAAAAAATAATCGTTAAAATACGCGGGAAAGGAACATTCATCACGGGGCGTATCTCTTTAAACAGGGTAAAAACAAATATCTCCGTATTTGTAAAGAGTTCATTTTTTTCCGGAATTTCCAGTGCGTGGTATACCATCTATAACGCGATGCTTGCCGCTTGCGATTTCACCCGCACAAGTATACGGCTCATGGTATTGCCTGAAGATGCACGCAAACGGCTTGAATTCATCACGCAGGAATTCGCGTCGCCTGATCACCATTTCATTGTCATCTTCGGCAACGCGGCCGATATGCATACATTTTTCATCGAAGGCCGCGTTTCCGTTCCGGTGTTGCAAGTGGGCGCTCCTTCGCCGTGTGGATTTGCGGGAAATCTTTCTGTTTACTACGAAGCTGCCGGTTTTATCGCAGTGAAATACCTTCACAGTCTTGGACATACGCGGATCGCTTTTGTAGGAGGGCACCGTTTTGGCGGCGCCGCGCTTAAAGTTCAGATAATTTGCTCATACGCGCGCACAAACAATTTTTCGTTTCCCCCTGAATACATTGTTTACGCGGGCTTTAACGATCAAGATAAAATCAATCAGGCAACTGCCAAGCTTTTTCAGCTACCTTCTCCACCCACAGCGATTATCGCAGTAAACGATCAGGTTGCCGGGATGATCTATCGCGCACTCAAATATCAGAATCTACGCGTGCCCTGCGATTGCAGCGTCATAGGTTTCGATAATATCATCGGAATGCGTAAGGCCAATCCGTCACTTACCACGGTAGACATGAAACTAGAATACATCGGTGCACGAATTCTCAAGATCGCAGAAAGTGCTGCGGCAATAAAGGATTTTCACTTGTTCAATGAAATCGAAAATCCGCAACTGATTATACGCAACTCATGCGCCGCTCCGCAAAAAAAGAAAACCATTTCTGTATCCGGGAAAAAAAATAAAGGCGCGTGAAATGTTTAAAAAAACAGGAATCGAAACACTGTCGGCATTCTGCAGCGCCGCTGCTCTGGTCGGCGCCGGCAGCACAATTGTAAAGGGCAGTCCGTTTCATCTAACTATTCGTGACAATATACGTTCGAACAGGTGGAAATTGTATGCTATAAAAATAGTATTTATCAAAAATAAGCTTTTGGGCTTGTGCAGTCGTTCAATACCGGAGGTCCAGCCATGAAACCAACAACGCTGAGGAGAAGGTTCGCCATGAGACAATTAACCGCTTTAAAAGTAACATTAATATTATTGTTTCAAGTAATTGCAATCGCTGCTTTGTGCGCCGATGACTTTAAAATCCATTTTATTCAAACCGAAAACCAGGCGGACGCAATTCTGGTTCAATCGCCAGGCGGTAAAACCATGTTGATCGATGCAGGCACTTCAGGGGATTGTGTAATTATTATCAATTATTTGAATACTCTCGGGATTACAAATATCGATGTTGTATATAATACGCATGCGCATGGTGATCATATCGGAGGTATGGGAGGCGCAACAGGAATTTTTGCCAATTTTAATGTTGATAAATTTTATGGCCTTGATGACAAGGATATGTTTAATTATACTCCCCAATATTATACCAACCAGATATTACCGTACAGTCTTAATCCTGCAGTAACTTTTGACACATTGCATCTTGGAGACGAGATACTGTTAGATCAGGAACTGGAAATTCTTGTTCTTTGGCCTGCGACAAATTATACAGGCAGTGACTATAATAACTATTCAAGCACCTGTCTGGTCACATATAAAACCAACGGGAAAAGATTTTTATTTACAGCTGACGCTCTGTATGGTGAGCAGAAAAAACTGATAACTGACAAGACCAGCCTGATAAAGGGACTGACCATTTCTAATTATCTTAAATGCGATGTACTTAAATATCCTCATCATTTGCTACAAAATCAAAATCCATATTTTAGTACCAATTTTCTGCTTGTAACCTCCCCGCAATTTGCCGTCGCACCTGTCGCCACTATAGTAAAACCAAGCCAGGATCCTGACTGGCGTTCAAATCAGTGGGATGGACTCCAGCAGGTATATAATTATACATGGAGCCCTCCCCGAGGTCTAAAATCGTTTTTAAATGTTAAAAATGGTCATATCGTATGTACCTGCACTCCGGAAGGATTAATCTCATTCGCATGTTCTTCCAACAATCTTTACTCT
>DNNS01000313.1 GCA_003497555.1 Spirochaetia bacterium | reverse complement strand
CACGCCCGGTAGCATTTTCCAGGGTAATGAAAGCCATCGGCTGGTTTTTTTCCCTGGTGCGTATCTCTCTTTTTTCGACAATATAACCTGCAGCCTGCAGTTCAAGGCCGTCTTTCCATTCGCTGCGTTCCGAAAACGGACGCGTGCTGATTTTACTTACTACTTTTTCAAGATTACCAAGCGGATTATAACGGAAATTGCATCCCAGTACCTCATATTCATATTTTTTTAGCAGTTCCCGCGGAGCCTTGATTTCGCAGGCCTCGGAAATTTTATTGCTTACGGCATCTTCAACCACAGCTGTTAAATCCCGTCTGCTGTTTTTGGGGCCGCCCAGATCAAAAAGCGAGATCTGCCCGGCGCTGCGCAGATCGCGCTCTTTACCGGCAATTTCCGATAGCGGGCCATGCAGAAAAAGCAGCTGCTCGGCATCAAATCCGGTATAGGAAAAAACTCCGGCTTTGATTAAATGCTCGGCGCATTGCTTGTTCACCTTGCCGAGATTAATACGGGCCATAAAATCCGCAAAAGTTTTAAAAAGGCCGTTTTTACGCTCTTCAATAATTACGCTGCCTGCTGCTGCGCCCACTCCCTTGATGGCAGCCAGGGCAAAAAGAATCTTGCCCGATACTGTGGAAAAGGGAAGAGCCGAACGGTTGATATCAGGCGGCAATACCTCGAGCCCGAGAGTTTTGGCCTCATAAATGTATTCTCCGATTTTTTTCAAATCATCAATTTTGGAATTAAGCAGTGCGGCCATGAATTCCACCGGGAAATTGGCCTTGAGCCATGCTGCCTGATAGGCTACATAGGCATAACAGGCGGAATGCGATTTATTGAATCCGTATCTGGAAAAAGGCGTAATAATTTTTTCGAATATAAATTCCGCTTCGCCCGGGTCAAAACCGCATTTTTTTACTCCCTCCGCAAAATCTTTTTTTACGGCATTGAGAGTATCAAGGTCTTTTTTACCCATAGCGCGGCGCATGATATCCGCCTTGCCAAGAGAAAAACCGGCGTATTCCTTGCCGATTTCCATGATTTGTTCCTGATAAATCGGAATACCGTAGGTAGGGGAAAGAATACGGTTGAGACAGGGAATTTTTTTCATTATTTTTTCGAAAATACCATAATTCTTTTCATCTTCATTGTTGTCGAATTTCGGAATCTGCCCGTGTTTTTTTGCCGTATAAACCGGAATCCATTTCATGGGCCCGGGCCGGAACATGGCATTCATGGCAATCAAATCGTTTATTTCGGTAGGTTTGAGATCAATTAAATTTTTACGCATGCCGGCTGATTCAAACTGGAAAATACCAAGTGTCTTGCCTTCGGCAAACAGCCGGTACGTGGCCAAATCGTCAAAGGGAATGGTCTCGATATCAATATCTTTTTTATGGTTTTCGCGAATCATGGCCAGCGTGTCTTTAATAACGCGCAGGGTAGTCAGGCCCAAGCAGTCAATCTTGACCAGACCGCAGCCTTTTTCCAGCACCCCGCCTTCATATTGGGTAGCGGTAATTTTTTTTTCGGAATCAAAAAAAAGCGGAGCATAATTATCTATGGGAGCATCGGCAATAATAATTCCGGCCGCATGAATACCGGTTTGTCTTTTTAAATCTTCAAGCTTGAGGGCATAATTATAAACTTTTTTCATTACCTCGTTGCTGTCGATCAGGGAACGGAATTCCTGGCTGTTTTTATAGGCTTCCTGCAGATTGGGATTTTTTTCAATCAGTTTGCAGGCGTCATTGGCAGCATTGTAATCAACTTCAAAGGCGCGGGCTACATCTTTAAAAGCCGCCCGGGCTTTGAGTCTGTTATAGGTAATAATTCTGGAAATATTGGCGTCGCCGTACTGATTGCGGATATAATCTATGACTTCTTCGCGTCTGTCATCCTGAAAATCTATGTCGATATCAGGCATATTTACGCGCTCGGGATTCAGGAAACGTTCAAACAGCAGATCGTAACAGAGAGGATCTATATTGGTTATGCCTATAGCGTAGGAAATAAGGGAACCCGCAGCTGATCCTCTCCCCGGGCCTACATAGATATTTTTATTTTTTGCGGCATTGATAAAATCGGAAACAATCAGAAAGTAACCGGCAAAACCCATTTTTTCAATTACGGATAATTCATAAGTGATGCGTTCACTGTATTTAGCATCTTCTTTTTTACGCCGGGACAGCCCTTCAAAGGAAATTTTTTTAAGCCAGGAATCAGCGGTGTAGCCTTCAGGAATTTTAAATTTGGGCATATGTACATCGCGCACCGAGAGATCAAGTTCACACATTTCGGCGATTCTGACCGTATTTGACAGCGCAAGCGGAAGTTCACCGAAGGAGCGGGTCATTTCTTCGGGAGTTTTATAGTGAAAACCGGTTCCGTCAAAGGCAAAGCGGAACCCATTGCCCTTGCCCTTGGGCTGGGACATAAGTCCGCCGGTATTAATACACAGAAGAATTTCATGCACATAGGAATCTTCTGCATCCAGATAGTGAATATCGTTGGTTGCAGCGTAGGAAAGATCAAGTTCTTTTGCCAGCTGCAGCATACCGGCGTTGGCTTTTTTTTCGTTCTCAAGCCCGTGATCCTGAAGTTCAAGATAGAAACGATCGCGTCCGAAAAGTTCAAGATATTTTTCTGCACATTTTTTAGCTGCGTTATAATTGCCTTCTATCAAACGCAGTGGAATTTCACCTGCCACACAGGCGCTCATAATGATCAGGCCTTCGCTGTGCCGTGAAAGCAGCGAGAAATCAATACGCGGCCTGCGGTAAAAGCCCTCCAAAAAAGCGGCTGATGCAAGCTTCATGAGATTATTATAGCCTGTGCGGTTCATAGCCAGGGCGATCAGATGGAAATTATTGTATTTTTCTCCGGCAGCTGAGCTTTTTTCATGCATGGAGTTTTCAGCTACATAAAACTCGCAGCCGATTATTGATTTTAACGGTTTGGAAAGATTTTTATCCCTGGAAAAATCCCTGGCGGTCTGATAAAATTCCAGAGCCGCAAACATATTGCCGTGGTCAGTAATAGCCAGAGCCGGAAGCCCCAGAGCATGCGTCTTTTCTATCAGGTTTTCAATTGATACAGCGCCGTCAAGCAGGCTGCTGTCGGAGTGAGTGTGTAAATGAACGAAATCTGGCATGGGAACTTGCGCCTATTATAGAATGCACATGCGATTATTTCAAATTTTTATAAAATTACAGTATACTACAAGCATGAAACTTTCGGATTTTATCATAGGCTATGTATGCAGTAATCCGGCCTGTAAAAAAATCACGGTAAGCAAGCCTCCCCAGTGTACACGCTGCGGTCAGTCCGAAACCAAACCTGTTTATGATTACTTTAAAATTTTTGCACTTAGCCGCAGTTATACCGCAGACGAGCTTAAAAAATCCTACAAAAAACTTTCTCTCCGCTATCATCCTGATATTAATCCCAACACCCGGGATATATTCCTGGTCATTTCCGAGGGTTATCAGATTTTAAACGATGCGCAGAAACGCACAGCCTATCTTGATCTCTATCAGAAAATACAAAGCGGCTCTTTCACCCAGGAAACACGCGATAATTATTATCAGCAGACTTATACAGCGGATTATACCGAAGCCGACTTTGAAGATTTCTTCAGGCATTTTCACAATATGAATAACCGTGATTTTGATCTGCATGCAGCCAGTTCACAGGCCGGAACATTAGGCGGCATTCTTGGTTTAATTCTCGGAACCTTTCTTCTTCCCATTCCTCTGTTCGGATCCATATTCGGTTATTATCTGGGAAACATGCTGGGCCGCAGCAATCCCTTTTTAGGACCGCTGTTTTTGGGAATAATTTCCTTTGCCGTAGCTTTAATATCCTTGCTCGCCCTGCCCTTCATGTTTTTTTTCGGTACAAAATTTTTTCCCGTTCTTATAATATGGTTTTTTCTGGTATATGCATTTTTTAATTATAAAAAAAGCTGCGATCGCATTTTTTCAAAAATGTCATGAAAAACCCCGGTATACCTGAAATCATCGCTCTAAAAAATGTACGACGCATCAGTATGCTCACCTGTTACGACTTTTCTGCTGCCAAAATTCTTTCCCGTACCGGTCTTGATCTTATTCTGGTCGGCGATTCCCTGGGAATGTCGTTTCAGGGATATCCCGATACTCTTGCGGTTACTCTTGAGCAGATGATTTACCACACCCGGGCTGTAAAAAAAGGCGCTCCGGAAAAACTTGTTATTCTTGATATGCCGTTTATGAGTTATCAGGTGTCAAAACGCCAGGCTCTGAAAAACTCCGGACACGCTTTAAAAGAAAGCGGCTGCGATGCGGTTAAAATAGAAGGCGGCGCAAGATCTGCAGATAAAATAAAGGCTATAGCAGATCAGGATATTCCCGTCTGCGCCCATATCGGCATGACTCCGCAATCATATAAAAAATTCGGCGGATTCCGTATACAACGCGCTGAAGAAAAAATACTTGATGACGCCATGGCTGTAGAACAAGCCGGAGCATTTTGCTGTATTATCGA
>DNNS01000125.1 GCA_003497555.1 Spirochaetia bacterium | reverse complement strand
ATATCGTTATAATTCAGTGACAAATCCGGAATAAGAGGATTTACAGTAACCCGGATTTCTCCGCTGCTTTCAAGATTATTGATATCGTATGCGGTAACTTCAAGCAGATAGCTGCCGGCAGACAGAGCTGTTATGGTTTTTTCATACAACCCGTCTGCGGTATTATATTCCATCGCATGAACAGCGGAATTAAAGCCAAGATTAACACCGGCAACTGCAACATTTTCGGTTATTTTTGCCTGGACTAAAATATTTCCGCCTTCATAGACCGCTTCTGATATTTTCAGACTTTCAATAACCGGAGCTGATTTGTCAATTACCCGGACAGGTATATGTATTTCGTTATCTGTTTCAGATGACTCGTCAATAGAATTTTCCGTATCAAGTTTAATCATTACATCACGCATGCCGAATACAGGCAGCCAGGAAAATTGTACAGAGCTTTGCGATTCTGCGTTCACTGAAATTCTCTGTTCCGCCATGATTTCACTGTCAATACAAAATAAAACCAGAAAATTCTGCGCATCTGTTCCGCCGCTGTTTTGAATATTTACGTTTACAGCAGTTTGTATATTATCCGCCGGGGGAATTTCGGAAAATACCGTTTGTTGTACCGCGAGATTGGCTTTAATATCTTTAATAAAAATATTTTCTGTTTTTTTGCCGATCAGTCCGACATGATCAGCGGCTGTAACTGACAAAACCGATTTACCGCTGCCGGTAATAATGGCAGTGCCCTGGTGTTTTCCGGAAACGGCGTTGTAAGACAACGAAACCGGCTGGAAATTTATTTCAGCATTAACCAAACTGACTGAAACATTATCATACACCTGTATGGCAAGGGGAAAGGGGATACCGGTATATAGCCTGTCCGGCAGAGAAATATACTGTACAACCGGAGGCGTGGTATCAAGTATACGGATTTCTCTTGATGCTTCATTATTCAGTTCGTCAGATTCGGCCACGGTATTTTCAGCATCAGCTTTGATTTTAATGGTATGTACACCGTATTGAGAAAGCCAGTTAAAATTAATTGTTTCGCCTGAGTTTGCGGATAAGGATTTAATAATACTGTTCTGTGTAATATTATCAATCAGAAAATCAATGCGGAAATTATCAGCGTTAACCGGACCGGTATTTCTTACAAGCACTGCAGCAGAAGACATGCTTCCCGCTTCACAGTTTTCAGGCGTATAGACAATATCGCCGGCTGTAATCCTGATATCAGGTTTATTATCAGAAATATTAATTACGGTTTTCACTGAGGTACTCAGACCGTTTTGATCTTCAGCAGTGATGGTAATTTCATTTTCACCGGTAACCTGGGCAGGTATATACCCGATATATTTATCGCTTTGCATTTCCTTATATAACGTGATTACCAGGCCAAACACCGAAGCATAAACAGAATCAACCCTTGCGTTATCAGTAACATTCGCCTGCAAAAAAAACGTATCGCCGATATAAATAATTTCCGGGGTAATTGAGAACTCGCTGATAACAGGCGGAGTGGTATCATTAACATTAATAACCAGGGAAATCTCGTTATTCGATTCATTCAGTTCAGGAATTATGTTTTCAGGGTCAGGTCTGATTTTTACCGTATGTGCTCCGTATACTGCTGTCCAGTTATATGCCGTTTCCTGTACTGATTCTGCAGCCAGGTTAATAGTTTTCGTTTCTACCGGGATATCATCAACATACAAACAGGCATTAAATACAGAGCTTTCGCTGCCGTAATTATACATTTTTACATTAATAACAGTTGTCTGATGCTCATCAGGAGATTCGGGAGAACAGAAAATATCATTTACGGAAAGCGCAAGTTCCGGCCCATGCGATAATACAGTTATGCTGCGGGATTCTTCAGTTTTCAGGCCGGATTTATCTTCGGCTGTGACAAGCAGCCGGTAATACCCGGCCTGCGGGGCAATAATATCCGCTTCATAGATATTTTCGGACGTGTTGTCAGGCTGAAGTGTTTCACCATTCAGAATTAATTTAACGCTGTCAATGCTGAAATTATCCTGCGCTTTCAGACTTATATGAATGATATCCTGCTGAAAAATTACTGACGGCGTAATTGTAATTTCACTGATAACCGGCGGAAGTATATCGTTAAGCTCGTACTGGATATTGACATTTTTTAGTTCAATCATACCGGCTGAGTCGGAGTGAAAGAGCAGCGGGACCAGAACATTGCCTTCAGTATCAGGCTGGTTTACGGCAAGATACTCATTAATTTCCGATGCAAGATCAGGAGTAGTTGCGGACGTTGCAAATTCTCCGGTATATGACCATTCCACATCATTATCATTGCCGGCATTCAGCGATGGATTCAGTGCGGGCGGGATAGAACCCTCAACGAATCTGTCAAAAAAATCAGTTTTGGCGTAGTTCCAGAGTTTAATATTATCAAATGTCATATTGTATAGGCCATACTGTATATTACCATAGCTCCCGAGATAGAAAGCGTTATTTTCTGTCAGCGTTTCAGGTGTAATATTGCATGTTTTTGATGCCACACAAACGCCGTCAACAAACAGGGCGATTGTTTTGTCGCCAAAAATTCCACTTTGCCGATCCCAGACAAAAGCGAGATGATACCAGACAGCAGGTGCAACAGACAGAAAAGGGTATAGATAACAATCCTCGGTGTTCAGCGGATTCTGAAAACCAAACGTTATGGTAGTTGCACTGCCCGAAGAGCCGCCATGGGACCATACTCTTTGTAATTGATCGTAATCTATCTGAAGCGTATCAAAAAGCACAAACCCGCCGTCTGTATCCGCTATTGACCACCAGAACTCAAGACAGCCTGCATCCTGGTTTATAAAAAAATTTGTATTCATCTGCAGACGGTTATTTATATCGGGGATTCGGTAACCGCTGCCGAATTTGGCAGGTTGGTATACAGGGGAGCCGATTTCAATAAAGCTGTCTCCAATCACGCTGTGCCGGGCTTCTTCCTGGCTTCCCAGTTTATTCCACATTATCAGTCCGTCAGACGATGTTTTTCCTTCCAGGTCAATATACGCCATTTTGACATCGCTGATTTTCGGAAGCTTGATATATTTGGTACACCCGCCTGCAGTATTGAAAATACATTTTTCAGTCTGCGAACCATCAGGAAAATTGTTGAGCAGTAATACACTGTTTCCGGCAATTATAATATTAATTTTCTTTTCAGCCGCAGCGTGATGGCTGTCGGTTACGCGAAAGGTTATGATGTGCGTACCCGGAGACAGGCTTGAAACAGTAACGGCGGTTCCTGTTCCCAGGATGCCGTTGATACTTGACGACCAGATTAATTTTTCCCGGGGTATGTCTGTGTCTTCCAGATCATTCCAGATACCGGTTAAGCTGATAGTATCATTTTCCCGGAAAACAGCGCCTTCCTGCGGACCTGTTATTTCTGCGCCGGGCGGTCTGTTCTGAATGGTCAGATGTACTATTTTTTCAGTTACATAATCCGTAGTGTCTCTGGCTGACAGGGTAATGGTATGGTTCCCGATTGATAAAGCAGCGCTGTCAAATTGTACGGAATCACCAAGCTGCCCGTCTATGTCTGATATCCATTGCACAGCCGGCTTTGTTCCATAAACGGCATAATCTTCATAATCGGACACGGCTGAATTAAAATGAATAGTATCGCCGTGGATATATGCATAATTTTCGCGGGGACTTTTAACTGATACCTGGGGATAGCGAGGCGCTTCTATGATCAGGCTCCGTTCGGCTTTTCCTGTCCAGTTTTCACTATCCCGGGCCGTTAAAGTGATTATATGAGTGCCGGGAGTTAACAGCGAACAGGTAAACGAAACGCCTGTTCCAATCACTCCGTCTCTGCCGGATTCCCATGTCAGGGCACTCCCTGTCAATTCCCCATCCTGCGGGTCATGCGCTGAACCGGTGAAAGTTACCGGAAATTGATAAAAATAAACGCTTGCCTGGGCTGGAGTCACTATAGCAGCCGCAGGAACACCGGGGTCAATATAGATGTTTATTTTACTGCTTGCTGTAATATTATCATTGTCAACCGCTTTCAGNNTCATGGGCAAAGGGCGAAAGCGATGCGGCTATAAAAGAATTGCCTGTTCCTAAAAAACCATCCCGGCTTGATGTCCAAAATAGAGCTGACCCGGCAAGTTCACCGTCCTGAACATCATTTGCACTTCCGGTGAAAATAACAGGTTTTTTATTTTCATACACGGAATTATTCAGGGGCGCAGTTATAACAACAGCAGGCGGTGTAAATTTTACTTCAAGATTAATGTTTTTATCAGCAATATTCCCGTCATTATCACGGCAGGTAACAGCGATTACATGCCTTCCGGGAGAAAGTTTTTTATTGAACGACCCGCCGGTACCGATACTGCCGTCAATATCCGAATGCCAGGAAACAGCGGAAGTTATATTGCCGTCTTTAGGGTCAGAAGCTTCGGCATTAAACGCAACAGACTCGTGCTGATAACAGGTAAAATTATCAGCCGGCGAAATAACGGTTAATTGCGGTTCATTGGGAACTATGGAAATTATAGCGGCAGCGGTAACGGTTTTAAGGCCTCCTGAATCTTCAGCTGTGAGAGTTATAGAGTGATTTCCCGGGGAAAGGCTGTTTTTTGACAGCGATTCACCGCTGCCGATTATGCCTTCGATATCGGATTTCTAGACAAGAGAATTACCGGTTAACAAACCCTCTTCAGGGTCAAGTCCGGTACCGGAAAAATAAATCATTTCTCCCCGGTTGAAGATTTTTCCGTTCAGCGGAGACAGCAGTACAACCAGCGGATAATTCGGCGGATGAATTACCAGGCTTATTTTATCGGTTGAAGCGAGGTTTTCACTGTCAGTAACTTCAAGGGTAATAATATGGTTTCCCGGTTCAAGCGATGCAAGGTCAAGATTTCTGCCGCTGCCCAAAATGCCGCTGATGCCTGAACTCCATCTGAATGCAGATTCCGGCAGGCCGGGTTCTTCGAGATCTCCGCCTTCAGCCTGAAACTGAATTGTCTGTCCGGAAAAAAAACCGGAATCCGCAGAAGGAGAGGCAATATGGGCAAAAGGATACGGAGACTGCACATAACAGGTAAAATCGAAAATATTGTTTTCTTCATCCATTTCGCGGATATGATTCTGACTGTCAATTATTATTCGCAAAATATGTTGGCCTGTAACAGCGCATACCTGATAGGAAAAACCGGCCGGCACGGAAGATGCGGCCGGCAGACTGCTGATTTCAATTTCGCTTGAACCCTGCGGATATTCAATACCCCCCTGTACGCTGATATGATGGATGGAAATTTTAAAACTTCCGGCATTTTCAGAACCCTTATTAACGAGTGAAAAAGCAACACTATTCTCTTTACCGCTGATAAAATTCGGATTGGAAAAGGTAATGTCTTCTTTTACCGCCAATTCAATACTCGGCAGTTTGAATTTGCGGCCGGAAATATAAAAATTATTGCCCTCCTGAACATAGCCGTTTTGTTTTACCAGGTTTATCAGCTCTTCCTGGCCTGCGGTTATTTCTCCGGTGATAACAGGCGACGCAGTGCGCATTACAGCGCCGCCATAAACCGTGCTGATTCCCGAATAGCCGAATATGGAAAAAGGATATTCGCTGATATATTGATAGGCCTGCTGCGCCCAGTAATCATGGTTAAAGGGAATATCAGAGCGGATATTATCCAGGTTTTCGGAATCGATCAGGTATTTATATTTGAGATTTTCACGGGGCAGGGTTTTATACCAGTGGGCAGCGGCCACAGCAGGGTAAAGCTCGCGCATTTTAATGTATTCGTCAATCTGCGCGTTATTGATGGTAGAGCTTACTGCAGGAATAACCGCTGCGGTAAGCTGCTTCTGATAGGTTGTTTTCCAGGTAGCAAGCCGGTTATTTAAATCAGCAATAACATGCGAGGGTAAATTATAGCCTGATAAATTAAGAACCGCTTCTTCCAGCTCACATTCTATGGTTAATTTGCTGTCGGTAACCAAGATTTTGCTGCCCTCGGCTGAGGCGTTTACATAATCGGGTATAATACACTTTCGTACAGTTGTGCAGGGCGTTTCCCAGAAGCCCTGCGGGCGCAGATACGATTCATACCAGGGCGATTGCATTACGGATTCTTCCCATCTGCGCATGTTTACCTGCTCCATCTGCCGATCAAGCGCATCATCGGAAAATTTCATGCGCGCATCAGCAGCGAACATGATTCTGCACAGTTCTGTTTCCTGGAAAGGCGCAAGATATTCGGCATTGCCTTCCATCTGATGCGTTGCGGAATTATAAGCTGCAGGCAGGCTGATATACTGTTTCGGGTTGGGTAAAGCAAGAGCACACATAAAGGCGTTTTCAAGGCGTTTCTGCTCTGCCTCAAGATTAATAACCGGGTCGCCGGGCTGGGCCTGGGAGCATTGGTAAATAAACTGTATATCTCCGGTTGCAGGATCTGAACTGATATGACTAATGGAAGCGGAGGAAAAATCAACGCCGCCCGGAAGATCAAAGGGGCCAGGACCGACAACACTGATATCGCCATCGGAAGCAGAAGCGGATAAAACTCTTCTGGCCAGATACGGAATGCCACAGTCTATATCAACAATTCCTGAATAGCTTTTATTCCATAAATCATTTATGTTTTTATTGACGTTTTTGGGTGGAGGCATATCCCAGTCATAAGGAAAATCAATGTCCTGAAAATTAATATCATAACGAAATGTTCCCCAGTCCGTACAAGGTAGTGCATTGCCTGGTATCCGACAATCCCAACCAATTTTATTATTATCTATATTTATCGTTATTTGATCAGGATACCAATGATTATCATGGGTAAGAACTTTTTTATAATACCACAATTCTGAACCGTTAATACCATATATATTGCATGCATATACATATAATGCCGCCAAATTAAGATGCTTCATGCTTTTAATCTGTACATTATTCATGGCATTAATAAAATCATTTGCTTCGTGACGGCTTATGGTAACATTAATTAGCAGTTCAAAAAAATCGAGATTTAAACCAAATAAAGTCCCTTTATATATCTGCAGCCATTTTTGGGGTTCCCGCAGATGCATATCGAAAATAATTGTCCTCATAGTAGCAGCAGATGTCAAGTGACATAAATTTTCGCCTGTTATATATTTAAAAGCCGCGTTTAATCCATAAGAATGAAGACCCAAGTCTGCGTCAGAAGTCTTATATCTTCTGCCTTTAATACGGCTGAACAGATATTCGGTTATATGATCATAATTAAGATTTTTTAATTCATGTCCTAAAATTGATTTTATCAGACTTCTAATTTCACTATCATCAACATAATAGTAAATCATAAATAAAGCTGTAGTCATTCCAAGTATCTGGTCTTTGGACGCTTCGTAATACTTGTATTCTGAGTTGTTTTCCTTCCATTTATTAATAAAATCCGGGGAGTTGTCTTGTAAAAACATGTGATCATTTTCAATAAGCATTTTCATTATTCCATTAAGAAAATTTCTAATTTGCATTTTTTTTATATTCCAAGGCAATGTGTGATCCAACGCTAAAAAAACCCCATAAAAACCAGTAAACCATAAGTGGTCTCCTGCTGTAATATTTACTGAGCAAGGTGTACCGTTTTCTATTCGACAGCGATAATTTCCCCATCCATAAGTCGATGTTCTCATGGCAATATCCCTATACATACAATATTTTTCGTCTGCATGTAATGATAAAATAAAATTGTATACAATTAAAAAATAAATTATTATTTTTTTCATTGATTTATCTCCTTTAAAAAAAACCAAATTCTACTTTTAATTGCTGCTTATATTTCAAACCGTATAACATAAACGTAAAATAAAAATATTTATTTCATCTGTATTTTTCATATAATTTTTCAATTTTCCATTTTATCTCACTGCCGCTATCTGCATTGATATTATTCAGAACCAATGAGTAGTAATAATCTTTTGAAAAAAATGTAACTTGTTTATAATCCGACATTGAATCTTTATCGCAAAAATCAAAATAATTTGTCTGATTATAATACTCGACTCTGGCAAAAATATATATATAAGATTCATATTTACCAATAAACTCAAAATCCGAAACATGTCCGGGCAATACATTTTCCAGCTGAATAACATTAACAAGTTGACCAGGCCCATCCTGAATTTTAATAAAACCAATGGTCCAGAAAGCAGTATTATTTACAACGTTAATATATCTTCTGTTTGAACAGCTGATAAAAACAAGGATTAATAAAATAAATTTATTTTTTTTCATATCATGCCCTTATTTTTTTGATTCAAGGTTTAAAAAATATTTTAATACATTTGATCCATCTACTTCTTCAATTCGAAAAGCCAGAGAATAATAGTATTCGGTTAAAAACGGATAGTCACTTTTATAATCAGGTAAAGTTATTCTTTCATATGGATCATCAATCCAGTCGCAAGGGAAATATAATATATTATTATAATATCTGAAATTTGCTTTTACAAAGAGAGTGTTATTCTCATAAGTAGAAAAACGTTTACCTATCTTATAATATTGTGTGCNNCTATTACCCTGATGTACTGCAATATAATCTATTGTGTAATATAATGTCTCATTTCTAATGGTTATATATTTAATATTGTTTGTGCAGCCTGATACCGTTAATAGAATAAATAAAAACAATGGAATGTGAGTTGTTTTTAAATAATTAAATCTTTTAGTCATTTTTACTTCATTAACAGGCAAGATTCAGATACATTGCATATTTATCATCACTATATAATTTTACAGTTAAAAATAAAACAACAAGAATACCGATTTTTTTCATGTCTGTATACTCCTTTCTGTGAATAAACATTTATAATGAT
>DNNS01000663.1 GCA_003497555.1 Spirochaetia bacterium | reverse complement strand
GGCCATACTGTTCCCTGGTGATAGGCCTGATCGCGTTTATTTTGATCTCCGCTGTAGTCAGGCTGGAATTCAGGATCTTCAGGCGACAGGGTACGCAGCCCGCAGGGTGTAACCAGATGATATTTTATTGTTTCAATGATGCGTTCGGCATGGGACGCCGGGACGCAGCGGAAGGGAAGAGCCAGGGCAAAGAGCTGATTGGGGCGAATGGAAATATTTTTATCGAAAGCCGATCTGTAGACATCGGCAAGCGAGGAACGATCTTCACACCAGAATGCATTAATAAAATTATTTTCATAATTTTTTATTATTTCCGTGATCTGCGAAAAAAGACCGGGCGTCAAATCGGTTTTATAATTTTGCGCTAAAAAAGAAAGGGCATTGTACCAGAGCGCATTTATCTCTACTGCTGCACCGTGCCGCGGGGTTACCGGTTTNNGTTTGCCCCAGGCCTGGGCATCCATCCAGGTGAGCTGGGTGTTTTCATTACCGGTGTAGAGAAAACCGTCATTTTTCAGGGCGGCTTCGGGAACACTGTTTTTTATAAAAGCTGTAATAATATCGATTAAAACCGGCAGGACTGATTTTTTTACGGTTGTTTTGTCTTTGGTTTTTTCAAGATACTGCTGAACAGCACGGAAATAAAGCAGGGAAGCATCTATTGAATTATAGCTTTCGCCGCCGGAACCTGAAAAATAATTGGGCAGCCGTCCGTTTTTGGCATATTTGGCGTATTTCAGGAGTATATTTTTAGCTTCTTCAAAACGGCCGCAGCAGAGAGTAAGGCCGCAGAAGGAAATCATGGAATCTCTTCCCCATTCACCGAACCAGTGGTATCCGGCAGTAATGCCTTTTTCGCCCCTGCTGTTATCAAAAATATAGTGCAGGGCATTGTATTTAAAGGTTTTCAGCGGCTCGCGATCATTAAAAGCGCTGAATTCCCTGTTCATCCGTTCAACTTCTGCGGAAAATTCTTTTTCATGTTTTGCTTCAGGTGCTTCTATGGAGGCTTTAATTATCAGTTCATCTTTGTCTTTGAGTTTAATCTCAAACATTCCCGGGCAGAATAAGTCTTCCTGATAGGGATAACCGCGGTTTCGTTCTTTTAAATATTCCATATTCCGCCACCAGTCTGGCGATGGATAAAAAACAGATGTTTTATCAGAGGTTACAAATAAAGGCGGCATACCGGAATAAGGATCGATTTTAAAACCGTTTTTTTCCGGAAAAGTTTTGGGGCGGATGTGAATATTCTCATGGTTTACAGTATGGATTTCGCGGTAGGAGAGCAGCGGGAAAAGGCGCATGGTAATTTTTTTAGGTGATTTTATCCGGTATTTAATTAAAACGGCATTTTGTCCGCGCGGCATTACAATACTTTTTTCAACGGTAATATCGCCGATAGTGTAGGTGGTTTCGGGGTAAAGTTCCATTTTAAAACCGGTTGTGTATTGATGCCCGGTTGGATAAAATACATTGGGATATTTGTTGGTGGAAAGAAAAAATTCTTTTTTATCAACCTGAATGCAGGCATCGAGTTTATTCAGAAGATTATATTTTTTACCGTCAAGATCAACGATTAACAATCCGTGATATTTTCTGCGCAGGCAATCAAGCACACTTTTGGAGCAGTAACCGCCTAGCCCGTTGGTAAGCAGATATTCTTTTTTTAATGAAGTTTCCAGATCGAGAATATTTTCGCGGTTTAATTTGATCTCCATTATTCTTACCTCCGTTGCCAGTAAAATCAAATATTATAATAAAAAGCGCTTTCCGTCAATAAAATGAGTGCAAATTTATTTCTTGTGTAAATAAAACAATAAAGCCCGTTCCTGCACTAAATTTTAACGGGCAGATAATCGATAACCGGCATGACAGCTCAATTAAAGTCTCAGCAGTTGATATTTTAAATTTTAATAAAGAGATTTTCAAAAAAATCCCGGAAAACCTGCGGATTTGGAATAAATGCAAAGAATTTATTAAAAATAATCAAGTTTTTTTTGATTTTTCTGTTATAATATACTATGAATTACACATGCAGCAGGAGTTATATATGAATGGAATTTTTAAAATCATCTGCAAAATTTTTTCCCGTCTGCTGGTTCTTTTATTATTAACCGGACAGATTCCTGTTTTTTCCGCTGAAAAATCCGTAGAATATCCTCCGGCTCCCCAGTGGCAGAATCTCGGCAATTTTGATATTGTTCCCTGCCCCAAGGCAATCAATATTGAAAAAAAATCACTAAGCGCAGATAAAATAATAATCCGTTATATAAAAGACCAATACGGCAGAACCCGCAGCGCCGCGCAGGAAATTGTCTTTGCTGTGCAGGCTGCAGGCGGTACAGCGGAAAGCACGGAATGCGAAATAAAAAATCTGCTTACTCCGGCTGATTCCCTGCTGATAATAATCGGTTATGATAAAAAATCATTGCCGTTAAAAAATGTAAACGATAACTTCAGCGGAGAAAACGTGTGGTTAAAACCGCAGGGTTATATAATTACGCATCATAAAGCAGGCTCTGCCGATTTAATTCTCATCTGGGGCGCAGACGATACCGGAGCCTTGTACGGCGCAGTTACCCTTTCCCGGCTGATTAAAACCGAAAACAGCGGAGCAAAAATTTATGGCGCCGAAGTTGTTGACTGGCCGGATATTCCATACCGAATCGCTTCAGGTATGGAAGCTGCTGCCAATCTGATTGAAAAAGGAAGTTTAGAAAAAGCTCAACTCATGATGAAATATTATATCAGGCAGGCAGCCCTCAGCAAGTGTAATTCCGTACGTACCGAATTTTTTCACCCGGCCGGGAAATCCGAATACCTGACGGATAAGGAAATTAAAGCCGTTTCCATGATCCTTGATTATGCCCGCAGTTATGGCGTAAGACTGCATTTCTTTTTTCACATGAATATCGGCTCCCAGGAAAAACGAAAAGACGATCCGCGTTATAAAGGCGTACCGATTATCCGCGGATATTTCATGTCCTGGTCGCACGAAGCATTAATTGCTGAGACATGCGCTGCTTTGGCCGGGCAGGTAAAAATTTTCGGCGATGCGGCCGATTACGGTTTTCATTTCCCTGATACGCACGAGGGCGGCTGGGCCAACCGTTCCGATCAATGCCGAAAACGCTGGGGAGACGACCGGGCGGCAGCCGATGCCTGGCTTGCAGAAAAATTTTATTCGGCCGTAAAAAAAGTTTCTCCAAAATCACAGATCCAGTTTGTATTTTATCCTTATTCCCATAACCTGGATTATCCCGGAAATAAAGCTGTAAA
>DNNS01000337.1 GCA_003497555.1 Spirochaetia bacterium | reverse complement strand
AAATTTTAGCGGCTATGCCGGTTTCCGTTCATTTGTCCGTTAAAATTTAGTACACAGGGACGGGCTTTGTTGTTTTATTTACTTAAAAAATAAATTTGCACCCTCCGCTTATTGACAATTATCATATTTTCAGATAATATTTTAATCGATTATTTAAAGACAATCTACCTTAAAATGATTATAAAACTATGCAAAAACGATTAAAAATTAATAAAATATTATTACAACCGGTAAATCTTGATCCGGCATTTCCGGTGAGTATGCCTTCTCATATATTGCGGGGAGAAATTTCCCCTGATCCTCCTCATATTCATGATCACCTTGAAATCGGTTATTGTTTTGAGGGCGCGGGAATATTTTCCATTGACAGCAAGATAATACCTTATACAACCGGAGACGCTGTTATAATAAATCACCGTGAAGTTCATCAGGCTGTCAGTTCATTCGGAAAAATCAGCATCTGGAGTTTTTTTTATACGGATCCGGCTGGATTATTACACGGCGCGCCGCCTGCCGACAAAAAAATATTAGTGACCGATCATTTTTATGGAACTGGTTTTACCAATGTTATCAAGGGCTCGGAACATCCTGAAATATGTCTCTTGATCCGCGATATAATCTGTGAAATGCGCAGCTGTGCTGAAAATTATCAGGATGCAGCCAGAGCGCTGATACTGACTATGCTCATCAGGCTTCATAGAATTATAAAAATACAGCCAGCAGATGATTTTTCATCCGCTGATCAAAACAGATTGCTTCATATCAGCCCGGCAATCAGGTATATTGCTGATCATTTTTCCGAACCATTGAATATTGATTATCTTGCCCGGCTCTGCGGATTAAGCTGTTCTCATTTCCGGAAAATCTTCAGGGAAACTGCCGGTATTGCACCGCTTGCCTACCTTGCGCGCTACCGTATGCACGCCGCATCCATTATGCTGGCAGAATCAAACCGCAGGATTATAGATATAGCTTTTTCCTGCGGGTTTCTTACCCTTTCAAGTTTTAACCGTATTTTTTTAAGGGAATATAAAATATCGCCGCGCGTATGGAGAAAAAGCCATAACATTTTAAACAGTAAATGCCGCTAAAACAGAAAGCAGCTTTTTAATATACCACAAAGCAATGATATTNNTCGCTGGGTATACCCGAAAGCGCGATTTTGTCACTTTTGCCGGTGGCCAAAGTGACAAAATCGTTGCTTGTTGGGATAACAGCCCGTTCTACCGCTGCGGCTGAAGTTAGTCGGGGAAGCAGAACCGGCGAATTAAAAATCCGGTTTGAATAAATAGCGCTGAAATCACCGGGCCTGATGATTATATAAATTTTACCCCTAATTTTTCAAAACCCATTTCTTCAAGCACTTCCCTCAGGATATTTTTTCTGAGTTTGAAAAAAATATTTTTATTTTTTTGCATGCATTCCTTAACGGCAAAAAACAATATGGAAATTTCAGAAGATGAAATCGCAATCCGGTCGCAGAAATCTATGATAATTTCCTTTTCTTCATTGCAGCATATGTCTTCTTTGGTCGTTTCCCTTTTCCATTCAATCATTTTTAGACCTCATTGTTAATTTCAAATGCTGTTTTATTGAAATTTTTCTTTTTTACAATACAGACCTGATTGCCTTTTTCATTATACGTTACCTGATCCATATACATATTCACCAGGAATACCCCGCGCCCGTGGGTATAAAGTTCGGTGTTATTATTGTCCAGCAATTGTCTGAGTCTGTCAGTATCCGTGGGATCAGGAATGTCTTCCAGGCAGAATCCCTGTCCCTGATCCTCGATTTCAATCTGAATGTATTCACAGTCCATTTTTATTTCGATTTTCAGTTCTTTACTACTGTTCTCTTTATTCCCGTGAACAATTCCGTTTATTACCATTTCCTCCAGGCTGATCAGCAGCAGTTCCCTGTCATCGCCGGAATAGGAATAGTACTCCATTTTTTTTGCCAGTTCTTTTTGAATTTCGGTTAATTTTTCGAGAGTGTTAATAGAATAATGCCTGCGGTATTCGCAAATACTTTCAAGCAGCAGCAGGGTTGCGTCATCTTCCAGCGGCAGGAGTTTATTTATATTTTTAATTTCACGGAAAAAATACCGGCTGTCAGCGTTAACGCCATTTCCGAATTTTTCTATTATCTGCTCCAATCCCAGAATACCCAAAACTTCATTTTCATTTTTTTTTATTTCCCTGAAAGCGTCCGAACAAAAAAACAGCATGCCTCCATAACCGATTTTTATCCTGCTTTTAGTGAACGAAGTTTCGCTATCATACCCGATATGAAAGGAACGGGCATTCGATATTCTGCTGATTTGCCGGTTTTCAATCAGGTAAAAGGCTTCACTGTTGGCGCTGGAGAATACAAGCTCCCGCGCTGTAATATCAAATACTGCAGCCAGCATGGTGAATAACCTTGATTCTGATAAATAGGAAATAATATCTGCGTTTATTTTTGCTAAAAATTCGTCCGGCGCCCCCCGGGTGAGAATATCAAGATGTTTGTCTGTAACCGCTTTAAGCATGGTACTGTCTATGGCAGCTTCAAAGCCGTGTCCGGTACAGTCGGCAATGATTATCAGCAGTTTGTTATCTATCTTCCTGATATTGATGAAATCACCGCCCAATTCCTCGCTGGGAACGTAATAGGCGGTAATATTAAGGTCTTTTATTACCGGCAGATCCGCAGGCTGCAGGCTCCGCTGAATTTTCTGCGCCCGTTCGAGATCTTTCTTTTTTTTCTGCAGATCATTTTCAATATGGCTGGTGTATTCCTTGAGCTTTTCTTCGGCCGTATGTAATTCGCTTATGGTTTTTTTTATATCATCAGCCATAAGATTTATTCCCATAGCCAGAGAATCAAGCTCGTCCTTTTTTTCCGATACAGGCAGTTCCATAGAATATTCTCCAAGGGAAATTTTCATTATACCTTCCAGTAATAAATTTATTTTATCTTCCTGGTTTTTTTTGGCATTAATAATCTCGCTGCGCGAATTTGCCAGTTCTTTCATCATTTCGGTAATGTCATGGCTCAGGCTTTTGATTTCATCTTTTCCGGCAGCAGAAATTTTCCCGGGGGTTTCATCTGCACTGTACCGGGCAACTGCATTTTTTAGTTTATTCAGACGGGAGCTGATTGACAGGTAAATAAATATCCCCATAAAAACAATAAAAAGAATGCTTGTAACTATTATATATGATGAAATAGTAATTAAGAGCTTCCGGGTTTTTTCCCATTCCTGCTGTACGAGATTAAAATCTTTTTTTTGCCTGGTTATGACATTTTCAATTAATCTTTCGATTTCATTTTCCTGCTGAGTTTTTGTCAGGTTTTTCAGGGCGGCAATTGCCAGACTCCGGTTTTGATTCTGATTTAATAAAACGATTTTATTGATTATTTCAAAAAGTGCATGATACTGCTCTTTTAATTTTTTAAAATTCATTAATTTTTCTTCATTACTTTTAGTATTGCTGCTTTTAATAATCAGGGTTTCCCATTGTCCGAATATATCGTTTATTTCTTTTTGGTTTTGTTCCAGTTTTACCGTGTCAATCATGCTTCCGATAAACAGGACATCGTATATTTCTTTTATCCTCCAGACAGCCTGCGTACGGATGATTTTTATCATATCCAGTTCCAGCATGGTATCAACGGTTTTCTGCTGCTGCAGCCTCGTCACCTTTAATGTCCAGTGCAGGAGTGAACTCAGAATTATGACGCAGATCAGTATGATTAAAGAACTGAAAAGTAGNNCATTATTGTTCAGCCATTCTTCAGCGCTTTCCCTTGAATGGAAAAACCGCATGTTTTTATTTTTTGAAATTCCCATAACAAAATTGGCTAATACTTTTGCTACCGGATTCATTCCGAAGTGTGCAACCTTGCCGATTTTAGGATGATCATTCAGTTTTTTCAGTGTTTCCCTGGCTTCAATGGAAGGTTTGCCGGCATGGTTTAAATCAATCAGCACATTGAATTGCCCGGTATTTTCTAGATAAGGTATAAAACGCTGCATGATATCTGATAGTCTGATAACAGTTTCCCGATCAAGCGCGCCTTTTACAGTTATTAAAATAACCGCATTTTGCGCAAGCAGCATGGTGTGATTATTTATTTTATATTCATACTCGGAAATTTTTTCTACTGATGGATATTCTGTACTCATTTACATTTATCCTGTATTATTAGTATACAATAAAATATATAAAACTGATATTAAGATATTTATTTTTTATGTTTTTCGGATAACACTTTTTATGGTCCAAAAGGAATTTCCGCAAAATTTTTATTTTCATGTTATAATTTTATACAAGTAATTGATTAACGAGGAGCGTATATGGCCCCCAAACCAGGAGATATTAATTCCATAATCGGGGAAGGATCGGTTTTTGAAGGCAAATTCTTCATAAAAGGTTCTCTGCAGATTGACGGAAAATTCGAAGGAACCATTAAAACCGAAGATCATCTTGTTATTTCCGAAACCGGAAAGGTTAAAACCAATATTAATGCCAAACGCGCTACTATCGGAGGTACATTAATCGGAGATGTCAATGCCGATGAAGAAGTAACTCTGCTTTCCAGCGGCCGCATCCTCGGCAACATTACCGCGCCTAAAATTAACGTACAGCAGGGAGTAGTTACCAAGGGTGAAATTACCATAACCGGCGGGCAGAAAAAAGATATCGGCAAATTAATTAAAGATTCCTTTGACTCCATACCGGGTTTTGATTCCGCAGCCGGAGAAACAGTCCGGGAAGGCAAAGCCGAAAAAGAAGGAAAATCCGATAGAAAAGAAGAAGCGAATAAAAGGTAGGCTTTTGCCGATTGATCAATATATATTCAAATCATGATATTGAGAAAATAAAAAAATCATCAGATATCCTTACGGAATGTTTCAGATATATCAGTCCCCTGGTTAAAATCGGCCGCAAACTGCAGGAACTAGATCAGGCTGCCTACAGTTTTATCGATAAAAACAACGCTGTGCCGGCTTTTTTGGGTTACCGAAATTATCCGGCAAGTATCTGCGCATCCATTAATCATGTAGTAATTCACGGAATTCCTGCAGAACAGGTTCTTGCCGATGGCGATATTATCGGTATTGACATTGGAATATGCCTTGACAACTGGTATTCCGATATGGCCTATACATTTCTGGTTGGAAACATCAGCCGTTTTGATCGTATACTCTGCACCATAACCGAAGAGGCTCTTTATCTGGGAATTGCCCAGGCTAAAGAAGGCAATACGGTAGGAGATATTTCCCATGCTGTTCAAACTCACGTTGAACAGGCGGGTTTTTCGGTGGTACGCGATTTTATCGGGCATGGAATCGGCCGCAAATTGCATGAAGAACCGGCGGTACCCAATTACGGGAAAAAAAAAAGCGGACCCAAATTAAAAAAAGGAATGATCCTGGCTATAGAACCCATGGTTAATGCCGGTAAATACCAGGTAAAAGTACTCAGTGACGGCTGGACAGCCGTTACTAAAGACGGAAAAAAATCAGCCCATTATGAACACACGGTTGCGGTAGGCGAAAACGGCG
>DNNS01000688.1 GCA_003497555.1 Spirochaetia bacterium | reverse complement strand
GACTCCCTGGAAAATTTATTTTTAAGCTTTTTATTTTCATCTATACGCTTTTTCCTCCTGCAAATACCGGTTTGACTATTTTGTGTATTTCTGTTTCTGCTTTTTTATTTTTAATACGCGCCATGGAGAGGATACTGACAGCTCCCTGTTTTCCGATTTCAAACCAGGGCGTAAAAAAACTCGTTATGGGAAAATCATGCATATTGATATTATTGATTCTGTGATTTCCTATCAAGGATATATCACCGGGAATATTAATGCCTTTTTTAAGAAATTCGCTGCGGAGCGTATAAGCTTTAAAATCATTGGCAGCTATAACGCCGTTAATTTTATCTCTGATAATGGAATGAACCGCTTTTTCCAGTTTAATGGTATCAGTATCGTAATAATAAAAAATATGCTTGTTCTGCAGCGATAGCCGATGCCTGCGCAGCAGACGCTGAATTTCTTCCATTTCTTCGCCCCGTGATTTTTTATCCGTTACATAGGCCAGGGATGTACGGTTTGCGCGCAGCATGCATTGCACAGCCGTATCTACATAATATTTCCAGTCATGTATTACATACGATCCTGTGTATTCGGGAAAAATCCGGTTGATAACTATAAAAGGTTTTCCCGCGCTTTTCAGCTTTTCTAATAATTTTTTATCCCAGGATAATTCCCAGATAATAAATGCATCGGCGCTTAACGAAATTTTTTCAGGATTGCCGTTATATTTTTCAATAAAAAGCCTGTTGTTGGTTTTGGATATAGTCTGCTGAATACCGAGCAATACCTCAAAATTCCTGTTCGCATAAGTGTATTGCTGAAAGGAAACCGCATCACAGGGGAAAATATAGCAGACATCAATCGACGAAGTATAATTTTTAGGTTGATATCCGGAGACATAAGCGTTTTCCTGTACTTTTGTCACCAACTCGGGAGAAAATTTATCAAGCTGATAACCGCTGAGTATTTTGGAAACAGTTGTTCTGTCTATTTTCAATGTTTGGGCGATATCACTTTGGGTAAATGCCATTAAATCCAGCCTCCCTGGAAAATTTATTTGTNNGGACCAACGTGAAACATTTTCATCGTTTCGGGTGTTTCTGTCTGAAACATGATACCTCTTTTTTATATTTCCGAAATGATAATTATTCAATTTTTTATTTCGATCTCGATCTGCGTTTCGATTTTACAATTATATTTCTCGGTAACAGCAGCTGCCTTTAACAGATATTTACCGTTTTTAATACCGGTTGTGTCCCACTTGTTATTGTCACCGAAACACCAGTAAGGGGCGTTTTTTTCCCTGTGAACTTTTTCTTCATTAATATAAAAATCAACATAATCCGGGGAAAAATCCGCTACCGAAGCCGTATAATCTACTTTACCGTTAAGGATTTTATTCTCGGATATATTAATAATTATTTTTCCGTTTTTACTTAAAATTTTTCCCCAGGCTGCATTATCCATTCTCGGGAATTCCTCGCAGGCCGGTATGCTGTCAACTGCAGGAGTATCGTTTAGAAGATCACGGACTGCATCTGCGCTGCTTAATGAAAAATAAATAAAACCATAACGATAGAGAGCGGATAAAGTTATAAAGGAAAATTCATTCTTGAGTGTCACCGGAAGCTTCACTGTTTCACTGAAGTCAGGAGAAATAAAATAGGCGGATTGTATTCCGGTTTCTTTAATTCCAACTGAAATTTTCCCGGTATCAGGATAATCCAGGAATTCAAATTCCTTGTCTGCCGAAATTTGCACATTTCCGTTAATGCGCAAGCCTGTAAGGTTAAGCATATGAACAATAACACCCTGATAATTTTTATTTACATGCCTGAATGTCCGTATAAAAATATCGTCAGGAGTATCGGTATCAAGCGGCAAAACACGGCGGTCTATCAGGCCCAGTATGATTTTTTTATACTCTGTTTTGCGGTTATCTGTCCATACTCCTCCCAGGGCAAGTCTCAAGTCCCACATGGAAGCCCCTGATTCAGAGTAGGGCGGTTTTATTTTGGGCATAAAATACTGGGTTCCCGGTCCGCAGGCGCAATAAAAAGCATTTCCCTTGCCGTATTTGCGCCGGGTGATTACCGGCATACCGTTTTTTTCCGAATACAGAATATCAACATACCCTGCCGCCAGATCGGTTTTAATAAAAGGGCCGTGATATAAAATTTTTCGTCCGGTATTATCATGTATTTCCAGCTTTTTTTCTTTCATTATCTCTGAATATGAAATACCCAATACATCTTTCAGTCCGAAATCCGGAAGTTTTTCTCCTTTTTCATCATACATTGAGCAATCAAGCGTGGCAATAAGGCTGCCCCCCTGTCTGATAAAATCACGCAGCAGTTTGTTTTCTGCAGAAGAAAGGCATGCCGTGGCAGGCGCGATCAGAATCCTGTATTTTTGCAATGATTCCGCTGTTATCCGGGAAACAGCAACAGTCTCAAAGGGAATATGCGCTTCCAGCAGGGTTTCGCACCAGCCGATATATTCTTTTTTCATGGAATTGATATTTTCATAAGGAATCAGATGCAGGGCCGGAGACGAAAAAAGAATTCCGACATTACAGTAGGGATCGTTATGTGTTATTATTGTTTCCCATTTTTTTTCCCATAAAAACGGAAATACCGGCAAGTCAAAACTTTCCGGCCATGTCCAGTATCTGAGGCCGTTTGCCAGTGCGAATGTCCAATGGAAAAAATCCATACTTATGGTCCGCGAAAAGGAAAGGATAAATACCGGCCCGAAAGCCGAATAATAACCGGCTTCGGCTGCCGTATAACGCCATGACCACGGACTGCTCAGATGTGATTCATAAAAACCGGCCGTAAGTCCGCGTTTCATATCTTCCACATCCATGCCGTAGGCATTCATTCCTGATGATGATGAAATCAGAAAACCTGCCTGGCAGGCTGTTACAAGTTTCTCCGGTCCGGATTTATCAACCGTTTCTTTTATTTTTACCAGAATGTCACCCTGCGACTTGATCCTGAAATCAACCCAGGCGCGCCACTGCGGGGAATCAAAATTTTCATAAACAGTTTTATCGCCAGGCAGCGGAATATCAAAACCGTATAGTTTTTTAAATTTTTCCCTGCAGTAGGAACAGCCGCAAATGGTCATTTTGGGCGGAAGCCACTCGGTTTCATCAGGCATAACTCCGTCAAGACCGGTATTCATAATTGCCTGCAGTCTCGCGCAATAAGCTTTTATAAAAGCAGGATCATTCGGGCACATGGCATAGGTTCCATAGCGCGGATAAAAAGCGCCGGTTTTTGTTTCTAGATCGAGTACAGCCTGCTCCGGATGCAGATCGCGGTACGGTTTTAATACTCCTTCAACCGTAAGATGCAGTACGATTTTTAAATGGTATTTATGACAGGCGGAAACGGCTTTTTTGATATTATAAAGATAATTTTCAAATTCATGATCATCAACAAGAATATACCGGTGTTCATCAAGAAATACGGTATTTACTCCCCGGGCAGCAAATTTCCCGGCAATTTCTTCCGCCTTGTCGCGAAGGGCGGAGCTAATGTCGGCAGAAGGAGTCCAGTTCCATCCGCCCCAGGTTGCGGAACGGGCGGCAAAACGCCAATCTGCTATGGAAGAAATATTGGTATTTATACTGCGCTCAGGAAATTTTACGGAATATAATGTTTTGGGATAATCCGTTACCTTTATTTCCGGACTCTGCACAATATTAATGCCGGCGTTTTCAATAATTTCACTGTGACTTAAAACTTTATTATATATTTTTACTTCGTCAATAATTCCCCTGAAGCCTCCGATATCATCGCCACTGCCGTATAAAGCGCCTATCAGTAAATTACAGGTGTTGGTTGAAAGAGTTCCCTGAATATCCCTGATATCAACAAGGCAGCCGTCAATGAATAAACTCATTTTTCTGCTGTCAATAGTTACTGTAATATGATGCCACTCTTTAGGCCGGGGCGGTTCTGTTTCTATACGCTTTTGTTTTCCGCTCATGTTGAACATAATCTGCATGCAGTTGTTGTAGCCTGCAAAATAAAGCGCCCAGCCCGGGTAAGGAGATGTTCTGGGGATTTTGGTAATTATTCCCTGGTAAGATCCGTCAATCCATTCTTCAGGGAAAATCCAGGCTTCAATGGTATTTGTTCCTGATAAAGAGATATTGCCCGAATCAATATATGAATTCCCGTCAAAATAAAGGGCGGAACCGCGCCTGCCGTTTGTCCATACGGATTTTCCTATAATTGTGCCTGTATAATTATTTTCAGAAGAATCGTTGACAATTCCGCCCTTCCCCTCGTTTAATTCCCATGTGCAGATCGGACCGGATGCGGTTAAAATACTGCTTACGGCAATTATTCCGGTAATTGATAAAACCAAAACTTTCCGGGCAAGTCCGTACTGTATAATAAAAATTTTCAGTATTTTTATAATTACGTTTTTTTCAGGAAAATACAAGCCATGATTATTCATGATAACCCCGGTATGATTAGTTTTATTCACATGTGAATTATAATCCATTTATTATTAATTGTCAAGTTTATGGGGGGGGTGCAAATTTATTTTTTGGGTAAATAAAACACTGAAGTGATCGCAGAATCACTCCCTCGGAAGAATATACTGCGGTTTTCTGTAAAAAACTGGAACTTTTAAGATTTTCAAAGATTTTCAAAGTACTTGACAAAATGTATTTTAATGTTTATAATAAGTTCATAATTAAGTAAATAATTACTTTGGGAGAAAATAACTAACGATCACCCCCAGACACCCGCTTCAAATAACTATCAAAAACATTAATTAACTTTACAGCCTATTAATTTAAAAATAAAAATTCAAAATAAAATAACATCACCCTTCACAGGCACAACAAGGAGAATGCATGCCAAGAAAAATTAAAATCCTCCGGACAAAAACATCCCCGGCTGAAGAATTTACACCGGGACCTGAAAATGAAGATTTTGTCAACACCAGGTCTTCGGGTAAAACCTACGGTAATAACGGCCGCGGACATCATACCCAGCGCAGATATTCACGAGAAGGTATTCCGGCTGATGACGATCAGCTTACCGAACAAATGCTAGCTGAAATTGAAAAGAATAAAAGCGGAGAGCCTATTGAACTCGCCAAATTATCCAAAATGTCCATTGAAGAACTGGTACGTTTTGCCAAGGAACTTAAAATTGAAAATATAGGTAATTTTTCCAAACAAAGCCTGATCTTTTCCATTCTTGAACATACCACTACTGAAAAAAAAGGTTTTATCAAGGCAGTCGGCGTACTGGAAAGACTTCCGGAAGGCTACGGTTTTTTACGTTCGCCTGAATACAATTATCTTCCCGGGTCGGACGATATTTATATTTCACCTTCCCAGATCAGGCTTTTTGGACTGAAAACCGGAGATACGGTTTCAGGTATAATACGTTCACCCAAGGAAAGTGAAAAATACTTTGCCATGCTTAAGGTTGAAGAAGTAAATTTTATACCTTCGCATCTTTCCAAAGACCGTATCTTATTCGACAATCTCACTCCCATTTATCCCAACGAAAGAATTACCCTGGAAATCAACAGCGATAAATTGACCACCCGCTGTATAGATTTGGTCGCCCCTATAGGCAAAGGCCAGCGCGCCCTTATTGTATCACCGCCCAAGGCCGGTAAAACCATAATTATACAGGATATTGCCAACGCTATTGCAGCCAATCACCCCGAATGTTATATCATTGTTCTGCTGATAGATGAAAGACCCGAAGAAGTAACCGATATGAAACGCTCTGTCAAGGGCGAAGTAATCTCCTCTACTTTTGACGAACCTGCCCACCGGCATGTTGCGGTTTCCAAAATGGTAATAGAGAAAGCCAAACGCCTGGTAGAACACAAGCGCGATGTGGTAATCCTGCTTGACAGTATAACCCGTCTGGCCCGCGCCTATAACCAGGAAGAACCTACATCAGGCAAAGTACTTTCCGGGGGCGTTGATTCCAATGCGCTGCATAAACCCAAACGTTTCTTCGGTGCTGCCCGCAATATTGAAGAAGGCGGATCTCTTACTATTATCGCTACTGCGCTTATTGAAACCGGCAGTAAAATGGACGAAGTAATATTTGAAGAATTCAAGGGCACCGGCAACATGGAACTCAGTCTCTCCCGCCGTCTTTCCAACAAACGTATTTTCCCGGCGATTAATCTGCAGCTTTCCAGTACGCGCAAGGAAGAACTTCTGCTTAACGATGAAGAGCTCAAGAAAATGTATGCACTGCGCGGAGCCCTGGCCAGCATGGATGAAGTTGAAGCCATGCAGCTGATTTATGATAAAATGAAAATGACCAAAGACAATAAAGCTTTTCTGCGCGCCATGAATTCTTCCGTTTAGCGGTGGAAAACGAAATAAAACTTGCCCTTTCCGCCGGCAGTTATATTAAACTGCTTGAAATACTGCCGGTGGAAAAAACACTCAAACAATGCAATAATTTTTTTGATACAGCAGGCGGTTATTTCCAAAACTCATGTTTTGCCTTCAGACTGCGCAGCGAGGATGAACAATGTTTCCGCGCAGCCCTGAAAAAACGCCTGTCTCTTGAGCAAGGCTATTTTCAGGCCATGGAAATTGAATCAACAATCGACGAACAAACATACCGGTCTGCGCTTGACGGGCTGCAGACCTCCTTTTTTAAAATTCTTGAGATTCTTTCCTCGGGTAAGGCAAATACCCTCGGTCATGAAATCTTCCGGCATAATTTCCACAGCGAAAAATTTATCTGCAGGGGTTTTTTTTTAAACCTGCGCAGTATCTGCCGGCTGAAAGATTTTCAGATAGAAATTGATTGTACTGATTTCGGCAGCGGCAGAACCGAGTACGAACTGGAATGTGAAACCGATCTGAAAAACATTCCGCTGATTACAGGTTTTCTGAAAAAAAACAATATTGATTATTCTTTTTCTGTGAAATCAAAATTCGAGCGTTATTGTGAGTACAGCAGACAATAATCCCAAACCCGGCTGGAATATTATGTCGGTAATTTCCGCCGCTGCGGGGGTATTCGGTTTTTTTCTTCCTATGTCTGCCGGCGTACTGGCCGTCATTACCGGCGTAGCCGCCCTGCAGGAAATAAAAATTTCCGGGGAAAAAGGAAAATTTTATGCCCTGATCGGTACGGCACTGGGGGGAATCAGTCTTCTTATTATTCTATATGGTCTGCTTAAACCGTATCTGGTAAAAATAATATGAAAAAAAAATTTTTATTCGGTCCGGTAAAAAGCCGCAGGCTTGGCATCTCCCTGGGAGTAGACTGCGTACCGGCCAAATCCTGCAACCTGAATTGCGTGTACTGCGAATGCGGAGCAGCGGATAACTTTTTCCTGCAGGCTCAAATGTTTTTTCCGGTCAGCGATATAGAAAAAGAACTGGCGGATTATCTTGATCAGAAACCCATGCTTGATTACATTACTTTTTCCGGGGCCGGCGAACCGCTTCTTTACGCCGGGCTGGGAGAACTCGCCGGTTTGATTAAAAAAAAATATCCGGAATATAAAATTGCCCTGCTGACCAATGGAGTGCTTTTTTCCTGCAATTATAATTTTTCATCCCTTTCGGTTTTTGACTTGATTATACCGTCATTTGATGCGGCCAGTGAAGATGTTTTCAGAATTGTTAACCGCCCGGGCCCGGGCATTACCGCCCAGGCGCTGTTAGACGGGCTGATAGCCTTGCGTAAAAATTTTACAGGCAAAATCTGGCTGGAAATTTTTTTTATTAAAGGAATAAATGATTCAAACGATGAAGTAAAAAAACTGGCTGCTGCAGCAGAAAAAATAAATCCGGAAAAGGTGCAGATTAACTCGCTTGACCGGCCCGGTGCGGAAAAATGGGCAGTACCTCCGGCTCTGGAAAGACTGCAAGAAATAAACCATATTATACCCCGCAGTGAAATTATTACCCGGCAGGCAGGCGCATTTTTAAAAAATCCTGAAATTAAAAAAAATATTGCGGATTTTCTTTCCCGGCGCCCCGTAACAGCAGCTGATCTTTCTGTTCTGAGCGGACAGGAAAAACATACAGTACAAAAACAGCTTGACGAACTGCAGGCTCAGGGCAGAATAAAAAGCAGCAAAACAACTGCCGGAATTTTCTATATTTCAATTAATAACAAAAATAAACAGCAGTCATGGAACAGCTGAATAATAATCCGGAAATATCAATTTAATGTTTATTCGCCGACAACATTCGGGTTTCAACGCAAAATAAAAACAAACTGCGAAGAAAAAGGTTTTAAAAAATATTAACTGTAGTGAGTAAAATTGAGGTCA
>DNNS01000319.1 GCA_003497555.1 Spirochaetia bacterium | reverse complement strand
TAAAATTATTGTGGAGATTAGGTATCTATTTAGCGCGATTTTACTGGGCATTTGTCGGCAAAACAGGTTAAGTCACTACTTGTAGGGATATATGAGCAGAAGGAATTGCCTTTATAAATGAAAGCAGAAAAAAAATCGAATCTCCTAACAACTGGTAAACTTGGGTTAAAAAATAGCAAGAGGGTTTTCGTGAAAATAGCAATGGAGTTTACAAGTCATAGGGGGACACCCAAGACTCAAAAAGTACATGTGTTGAGTAAAATAGACTGAAAATGAGATGCTATAGAGTATCCCCCTATGTTTTTTAAGTAAAAATTCAAACTATTTTGACTACTCACTGCCTCTAAGTACAAGCTCATCATCTGCAAGTATCCGTATATCATCCCTGAACCCGTTTTCAATCATCCCGGTAAGAGCTGCGCAGAGTTTTTCCCCTATAGCCTGAAAATTGGTTCTGATAGCGCTTATTTTCTCGTTCCTGAGAAGCTCGAGCATGTCATCATAAACAAAAACGGAAAGTTCTTCCGGTATTTTCATTTTCAGCATACGTATGATTTCCATCATGCGAGGCACAGGAAAGTAGTGTGCTGTGAAGATTGCGTCAATTTTTTTTTCTTTTAACAGCGTTTCAAGCTTTTCAGCTCCGAACCTCGTATCGTCCATATTTATTACCAGATCTGAAACAAAAGGCAATTTGTTTTTTTTCAAGGCATCATGGTATCCTCTGAACCTTTCTTCTACCCATTCGCCCGTATGGTTGGTGGATACAAACGCAATTTTTTTTCTTCCGGAGTTTTTGATCATATAACTGCATGCTTTAAGCGAATAATTATAATTGTCAGGCGCTATGAAATTCCAGTCAGAGTTGCCGGGAGCATAGCTTATATACGGGATTTTTTGTTCCCTGCACAGGGATACCATGCTTTTTGAAAAACTGCCGCCAAACATCACGAGACCATTACCCGGTCCAAGGGAAACAGCGATATTTCTTTTCTCTTCATCAGTGCCTTCTTTTACAAGCAGAATCCGGGTGTTGACATTAGATGCTAATGGACACTTTAATATGCCCTGTATAACATAAAGAATAGATAACGCTCCGCCACTCATTATATTCATAAAAAATGAATTTTCGAGAAGTAAATTGATAGTGACAAAGTTTTTTTTATTTCCCGGTACCGGGAAAGTGCCTTTGCCGTTAATTCTCTTTACCCAGCCTTTTTCTTGCAGCAAGTTAAGGGTTCTGAAAGCTGTGTTCCGGGATATGCCATATTCCTTCATGAGTATGGTCTCTGAAATTTTTTCCAGACAGGAACTTTTTATCTTTTCTTCAAGTTCCCTGCCTATTTGTATATAAAGGGGGCTTTCTTCATTTTTCTTATGTTTGGGTGTTTTCAAATTCAAGCCTTTCTATAATATGATCTTGATACGTTTTATCAAGCTCTGTAAAATATCCGCTCCAACCCCAGACCCTTACAATAAGATTTGCATAGCGGTCAGGATTTTTCTGTGCGTCAAGCAGCATATTCCTGTTCACTGCATTGAGCTGTAACTGTAGCCCCCCCCATGTCTACATAAGATTTAACGAACATTGCGACTTTGCTGATTGATTCCGGGTTTCTGAAAAGGCTTGAATGGAACTCCAGAGTTAAAGGACCTCCGTTCACAGCGCGGACCAGATGCGGCTTGGAAAAGGAGTGAATTACAGACACAGGNNTGTGAAGACCTGGAGAAAAATTTGCTCCAAAGTTCTCACCTTCCTTTCTTCCGTCAGGAGTGGCTCCTGCTTTTGCATCCGCAAGGTAGAACATAGCAGTCCCGGTGCCTGCTCTGAATATTCCGTTTCTTTCATTTTTGTATTTATCAAGTTCCGTTGCAAAAAAATCGATGAGATCACAGGCAAGAAAATCGACATAATCATCGTCCATTCCCATCTTGGGGCTTTCAAAACGGATAAGTCTGAAAATATTATCATATCCTTCAAAATTCTTTTCAAGAGCTTTTTCAAGGTCTTCGGCGTTTATATCCCGGGTTTCAAAAATATGTTTTTTAATAGCTGCAAGAGAATCCGCAGCGCAGGCAAGGCCGACTCCGTGTATGCCGTAATTATTGTATAGGCAGCCTTCGGAAACATCTCGGGTTTTTTCCAGGCAACCATGCATGAGCACGGAGAGAAAAGGAGCAGGAATAATGTACAGGTTTGACAAGGAGGATATGATTTTTTTTATTTCATTGTTCAGATTGTGTTTATATTTTTCATAAAAATCATTAAATGTCTCTGAGCTGGCTAGATTTTTTACAGCAGTCTCGTGCATTATTTTAGGGAAATGAAGAGCCGCAATATTTGGAATGTCCATGCCCTTACCCGGGATAATAAATTCCCAGCACGCCGCAACAGCATAATCTGAAGCGTCTTCATGTGTGTAGCCTTTTGCCTCCAGTCCGGGGATCACGATATCGTCATTCGAATATTGGGGAAACCCCAGGCCTTGTCTGGTTAGCTCAGTGCCAAGTTCGTAGATTTCTATGACAGTATTTTTATGAACTCTCAGGTTGATTTTGGGATCAATGAGCCCGAGTTCAAGGCTTGCCATAAGGCATAGTTCAGAAAGATCGTTGTATGTATCATTACCTTTGCTGTCAAGTCCGCCTAGAACCAAACTTTGTCCGTTATCTCCCTGTTGTACTCCGGGATAAAGATCGCTGTCTTTATTAAAAGTCAGAAAAAACTCCTCAATGAGTTCAACCGCTCCTTGTTTGTTAAGCCTGCCGCTTTCGATATCTGCTATATAATACGGATACATGTACTGGTCAAGCCTGCCTATTGTCATATGATAATTTCCCGAGAGCCAAAGACAAAGATGGAGGATTCTAAAAAATTGAAGTGCTTCATAAAAAGTTTTTGCTCCCTGGGATGGTATGTTTTCAAGAGCATTCGCAGTTTCTTTATTACCTGCTTTCTGCGCAGCCATCTGATATTTTACAGCAAAAGCAAGAACTGCGTCAATAGTCTTGATCATTGAGGCAAGAAAGATTTCTTGGTCGTGAGCCCCCTTTTTTTTATATAACAGAAGATTCTTTGCAATTTCTGCTTTCTGCGCAGCTAATCTTGTTTTGATTACTGAAGCGTAATCAGGGCATATATTACTTAGATGTCCTGATTCGTGAATACAATGAACGTTCTTTTTTTCTTCCCATTCTTTGTTCGTGAACTGGAATGGTACATTTTTTTTTGTACGGGTCAAAATAATTTTTTCGTGTTCAAGTATTACAGGATTCTCAAGATCAAGAAGTCTCACAAGGTTTTCCGCTGAACGTTCTACAGGACTTAAATTTTTCTCCCTGTATTCCTCTGCCCATGATAAATTCAGATTTTTTCTGTACGTATGATGTTCTTTATTTTTAATACAAGCACGCATTTTTTTTATTCGTTCTGTCATAATATTCTGCTCCTGATGAAATACTGTGTGAAAATATAGTCAGGGATGGTTATTTTCCCCGTTTGATCAAAAGATGGATTATAGATCCGACCAAGTTGGGAATATTTTGCCCCTGCGGTATGCTGATATGGAAGAATGTCAATACCTAAAAGCCCTGGAGCGTTTTTAACGAGTTCCGCTGTTTTTCGAAAATGCTCTTCGTTGTCATTGAGTCCTGGTATTACAGGCATACGCACATAGAAAGGTATGCTCGAAGAAACAAGGAAGGAAAGATTTTCAAGTATAAACCTGTTATCTTTTCCAGTGTGTTTTATATGAAGTTCAGGATCTGTGAGTTTAATGTCAAAAAGGACCAATTTTACCTTCCTAATCGCCTCTTTAAAAATTTTAGATTCTCCGTATCCTGAAGTGTCAAGCGCAATATGGAATTCTTTCAAGGCATTAAGGAGCTCAATGAGAAAATCAGGCTGGGCAAGCGGTTCGCCGCCGGAGATTGTTACCCCGCCTTTGTTCTGTCTAAGGAAGTCTCCATGTTTCAGAATACGGCCCGCAAACTCACCAGCTGTTAGCTCCTCACCGCATATCTCCCTGGCTCCATGTATACAGAGTGTTACACATTTTCCGCACACGCAGCAGTTTCTGCTTTCGCATGCGTTCTTGCATTTTCCGCAGTCTAGGCAGAGATTTTTTTTGAATAATATCTCCTTTTCAAATGACTGACCTTCAGGATTATGGCACCAGAAACAACGGAGCGGGCACCCTTTAAGAAAAACAGTTTCCCTGATACCCGGACCGTCATGNNAAAATAATCCCTTTGATCATAGCTTAAGCTCGGTTATGCCGAATCCATTGATGACGCCCTTATGTTTTTTCCCGCGGAATTCAAGAACATAATCGGTTTTTCTGCCGCATATCTCATTAAGCGTTAGGTGGCCTGTCCTGTGGGAAAGCTCCGGCTATCATAACATTATCAGGTTTCAGGCAATAGAGGGTTTCAGCGGGACACTGGGGATCATATATGCTCTCAACAAGTCTAGGCCCCAGGGCAAAGGCCCTTCCTTGCGTTGGAATATTTTTTTTTTGCCATGATCCAGTAAAAGGCATAATCACAAAATCTTGGGAATATTCGCCATAAAATATTTCATTGTACCAATCCTCATCGGCTTTCACCCCATATACATCATTTCCTATAGAGTAGTTCATTTTTCTCCTGCCCCCGCTTGTTTCAGACCTTCCCAAACACATACCCAGCTCGCCTTTTGCACCCCANNATCTCTGAATGACTGAACCCCGCCGGCAGAGCTTAGAAGACAGCCTTTGTCACTGCCGGCACATATAGTATGAGTCAAGGCAGCAATAAAGCATCTGTCTTTGTTTTTGTGTAAAGTTTCGCCAAAGGGGACATCGTATATAATATCCCCTTTCGTTCCTGTTTCGAGCAGGGCGATTATACCTCCGGGGGCAAAATCAGGTTTGCTCGTATTTTCCGGAATTTTGGCATCTACCAGGGTAGGGGCTGAAAAATAAAACTTAAACCTTGCGAAAACCGCTTTACCATCTGTAATGAATTTTCCTTTATAATGAACATGATAATCAAGCTGTTTTTCAAAGCAGAGTATAGGGTACTTACCCGACCTGACTGATATTTTCGATTCACCTTCGGGAGCGCATGGCCTTAATGATTTATCAAGCCTCTTTACCAGTATTTTAAAGGGTTCGATACTAAAACACATTTTCTCTGTGCTATTATTGATTATTATTTTATCATTTACATGACTGAGAGACATACTGCCTTTTTTTACTTCTTTTTTATTT
>DNNS01000014.1 GCA_003497555.1 Spirochaetia bacterium | reverse complement strand
CAAAAGAACCGCATACCGAATAGATTTTATTTTTTTTATAATATTTTTTTTTAAAATCAGAATAATTATAGCAAAAAACGGCATCCGGTCTGACGAGTGATATTCTGTAATATATTTTTTTTTGATCAAGAGAAAGCCAGGGCAAGGGCAGACGGATAAAATAAACAGCAGCCTTTGGGGGCAGCATACCGATGCAGGTTTCAATATCTTTATCAGGCAGAAAAAACACCAGAAAATCGCATCCGGCCGGCAGACTGGCAAGCAGTTTGGCAAACGCCGATGGAGTATGCGCCCCGTCTATAATAAAATTTTTTATTTTCTGAAAGCGGGCCGGCAAAAGATAATTATTCATGATCAACCGGCAGGAATTATCAAAAAAACCGAAATATTCCGCACATGTTTTCGCTAATAAAATATTCTCTTTCTGGAATTTATCTCCGCTAAATGAACCGGTAACCGGGCTTGTTTCAATCACCCTGGCGTTTTTTTCTAACGCTGTTTTTTTAATTACTTTACGGGCTTCGGGCGCGCCTGCTCCGGAAAATACCGGAATGCCGGGTTTTATTATTCCGGCTTTTTCTGCTGCGATCCGGGCAAGGGTAGGATCAAATTGCTGACTATGCTCATAAGAAATATTGGTTATAATAGACGCCTGGGGGATGATAATATTGGTGGAATCAAGCCTGCCGCCCAGACCGGTTTCTATTACTGCATATTGAATTTTTTTCCGGCTGAAGTACAGAAAAGCACAGGCTGTAACTATATCGAAAAATGTAGGCGCGGTTTTGGTTTTTTTTACCGCGCGTTCTACAGCGTAAAAAACATCACAAAATTCCTTCCAGGTAATTTTTTTATCATTGGAAATAATACGGTCGCGCTCATCAATAACATGCGGCGACACATAAAGCCCGGCGGAATATTTATTTTTTAAAATTGTATACAGCCAGAAAGAAGTAGAGCCCTTGCCCTTGGTTCCGGCAATATGAAAAGATTTAAAATCATTCTGCGGATTGCCGAGTTCCCGGCATATTTCCGTAATGGCCTCAAGATTATAGTTGACGGAATTATATGACGCATGGCGGCGCTTTTCATAATCCGTCCACCGGTAGAGTTTACGGCGCAGTATGGTTCTGCTTATTTGCTTCATGCCGATAATTATAACTTGAAAAACCAAAAATAATGATATATAATAGAATCAAGCGGCTGCAGGCAGTTTAATGAAAAAAGAACCGCAGGGATTACTCAGCTTAAAATGATTATACCGGTAATAATAATTTTTTTGTATAATCTGAAAAATTCAGTACTGCTTGTTTTCCGTTTACACCCGCGGGGCAGGGAAACCGGGTTTTTATAATCGAATTTCCCTAACAGCCAAGTACTGAAACAATCTATCAAGGCAGGAATATCAAATGAAAATTCTGCTGGTTAACCATATTATAATTGAACAGGAGAACGGAGTTGCTGTATTAAACAATTCCCAAAATTTTGAAATTCAGGATGCAATTCTCTCCTGCTGCCGGGAACGCCGATTTTCCGTTGAAATCATCAGAAAAGCAGAGACTATAAGCGCCATGATTGCCGACGGCACGGTCAGGCATTATGCCGGAGCTGTCGGTATAGTACCAATGGCAAAAAAACATCTTTTTGGCCTCTGGGAACGTTTGCACGGATTTATTCCCTGCGTATCAATTTTCGCACAAACTTCGATCCCTGATGCCTGGTATGCCGGCCCGGATGATGATGCCAATACCGGCATGCTTTTAAAAGCTTTGAAAGATCTTAACTGTAAAAAAATCGGTTTCTTTAATGCAGTCGATTCCGTCTATGCCCGCACCCGTTTTGCGGCTTTCATAAAATATATACACAGCTATGGGCTTGCAGCTGAACCCGGCTGGATTTTCGGATTTGATCCGGCAAGCGGAAAACTGGCACAGAATATTTCCGGTAATCAGGTATTTGACGGGAAAACCGGGAAACTGGAAATTTTTATTAAAAACTCCTTTGCTCGCCTTTTTAAATGTAAAAAACTTCCCGATGCGGTTATTTTCTGCAAAGATTATTTCGCCCAGCTTTTTATGGAATACCTGAGAGAAAAAAAAATTAAAATTCCCGGCAGATTGATTATTGCCGGATACGACAATTCCTTCTCTTTAACCGGCAATATGGATTTTCACCGGCAGGGAATTCATTATATTACTGTAAATATTGATTTCAGGAATATCAGCAGAAACGGTATAAAACTTCTGGAAGAGCTGATAGTGGGCAAAAAAAAATTTCCGCCCGGAATCATGCTGACCCGCGGCTCCCTGGCAGATTACAATAAAGACGATACTGATCCCGGCAGTAATAATAATTTTAAAAATCGGGTCGCAGAATATATTGAAAAAAATTATGCCGATGAGGATATTCTGAAACCGATACTGGAACAAACCGAACTTTCCCGTCATTATTTTTTATCGAAATTTAAAAAAATATTTAATCAGCCGTTTGTTCAATATATAAATAATCTGCGCCTGGAAAAATCCGTTTCTGCCATCTGCAGCCATAAAATACCATTAACCAGAATTGCCTTTGACGCAGGTTTTGGAACTTATCAGAATTTTTATCAATTATTTATTAAAAAATACAAATGCTCTCCCCAAAAATATAAAGATACATTTCTTTAACTTAAAACATCTTATTTTTGATGCGCCATTTTCCGTAATCAGTAATAATAAATACATGTGTAAACGTTTTCATTCTTTCATTTTGGAGGGTATATGAAACAGGCTGTAAATTTAATTTTTTTAATTTTTTCAGCGCATGCCATTTATGTTCAACAAACCGGATTAGATCCTTCAATTAAAAACAATCTCGGCAGTGCGCCTGAAACCGGTTCTCTTGAAGATTATGGTTTTTTACCGGTAACAAATTATGGAGCCAAACCTGATGACGGAATTGACGACACCCTGGCTGTTCAGCAGACTATTAATGACGCCTTTTCCAACAACATGGTATGTTTTTTCCCGGAAGGCACATACAACATTTCAGACACTCTGGAATGCTGGCAGCCGTTTTTTTATGATTCAGTAAATAATACATGGGCATCTCAATTAAGACATGCTCATGTATTGGCNNTTGGCAGGTTCAACCAGGGGCAAGGGAGCTGTTATAGTATTAAAGAATCAGGCTGCGGGCTTTACGGATGAATATTCCCATAAAGCGCTGTTCCAGTTCTGGTGCGCATCCGCTGATGATCCGGTAACCAAAACTATTAATAATTTCACTCCCGGCAGTCATTATAATGCTGAAATAAAAAATCTGACAATTGATTTGGGATACGGCAATACCGGAGCCGCCGGGATTTTCATGGTCGGAGCACAAGGCTGTTCCATTCAGGATATAATTATCAATGCCCATGATGCCTTTGCCGGTCTCTATGGTTTACCCGGAGCCTGCAGTACTGTAGCCAAAATCAGGATTACCGGAGGCCGGTACGGTATTTACGGTTCAGTCAGCGACAAAATGATCGGAGGAGTTCAACCCGGTGTAAATGATCAGCTATTAATCGGAATTACCCTGGAAAATCAACTGGAAAATGCCGTATACTGGGAAAGAGGTTTTTCAACCTTCAATATAATCGGGTTCCGGATAATCAGCGCGCAGGCGCATAGCGCAATTATACTCAAGCCGTTTTACCGGGCCGAGAATGAAACCCTGAATCTGATTGACGGCAGTATCGAATTATTGTCTGCAGGCGCTGCCCTGGTTGATAATCAGGGCAATAAATCAGTATGTATGCAGAATGTGTACGGCAAGGCGGATTATCTTTTCTATCCGGCAGACAGCAGCAGTATTGTTGCAGGCTCGGCCGGTTCCTGGAAAAAAATTTCCAGCCTGGCTTACCTGGGCAGTAATTCCATAAATATTTTAAACGGCCTGGTTGATAAAACGCGGCTGATGTCCGCCGGCATAACCTCTGTGTTAACAGTTGACAGCGCTGAACTTGTTGCCAAACATTTATGGAAATGCGACTTTATTTGTTTTGAAGACCGCGATTGCGTGAATGCCAAAAAATTCGGTGTAAAGGGCGACGGCTTGACAGATGATACTGCTGCCCTTCAGAATGTATTAAATATTTTTAACAAGGTTTTTCTTCCCAAGGGTATTTATCTTATATCTTCAGGCATAACCCTGGGCGCGAATAATAAATTAACCGGTATTGCGAAAAATCTGACAATTCTGAAATCATCAGATCAGGCGGCAGACGGTTCCGCTGCGAGTCCCAAATACCTGATAAAAACAATCAGCAGTATAACCGCCCTGACCCAGCTGGCATTTCTGGAAATTCAACCAAGACTGGATCTTACCAATACCGGCGCCCTGCAATGGATGGCAGGTAAAAATTCAATTATCCGTAATATTCAGCTTTATTACAATAAACAGGGCGCTGTATACCGCAATACTGCGGAATTTATGTTTTCCGGAAATGCCGGCGGAAAATACTATGGCCTGCACCATGCGCTGGGAGGAAAAGATGCCTACGGCAGCGGTGCAATAAGAACTTTTTTATTCGACCATACCAGCAATGCCATGAATATTTATTATTTGAATCCGGAACTAACGGAAAATTCACCTTCAGCAGAAATCAGGAATTGTAAAAACATGCAGATTTTTGCGTATAAGGATGAAAATACCTTTTCAACACTGCCAAAATACGATCGGCTGCATATAAACAACAGTACCAATATTGCTATTCACGGAGCAAGCCCGCTGATAAATTATACAGCAGAGAATATTGATATTTTTAAAATTTCCGGTTCCGATAATATCCTGTTCAACAATTTCGCCCGTTTTTTAACTGTTGCAGGTACTGATGTAAAAATGCTGTTTTCAGAAGATTTCAATAATGACGGAATTCCTGAATGCTCTGTGGATGCAGTTAACATGATTACAAAATACATCTCAGGCAGCTTTACTGAACCTGATACCAGAATTTACAATTTATTGACAGATACTTTCAGTTCAAAACTGCAGCATTGGTGCGGAGACACAAATTATTTATCATGCACTGACGGTATCGGCACCCTTCCCGTCGGAAAAACCATTACCCTGGGATGTTATAATTATGATGATTACCGGCTTGAAATCTGCGCCAAATCTACCGGCGGAGATGCAGTCTACCAGGTATTGAGATTTCAGCTCAGAAAGCAGGAAACATCAGGAAAAATGTATGAAGTCAGACTGCAGACTGACAAAAAAATCGTATGGCTTAAAGACGGGGTTTCCGTTAAAACCTCAGCGGTTACAGCATACAGTCCGGATTTATACCATAATTTTATTATCAGTGTTACCGGTGAAAAAATCGGTATGACCATAGATAATGTTTACATTGATGCTTACAGCGATCCTGATTATACATATACCAGGGGAAGTGTCGGCCTTTTCAGCGGCAGTAATTGTACCGGCAGTATTGATTCTTTTTATATTAAAGACTATACACTGTATTAGTTTTTATGTATCAACTCGGATTTTATACTTTAAACCTTAAAAAAAATTTTAAAACTGCTATAGCACCCGAATAAGCAAGCCGCATCGAGAAGCGCTGATTGTACTAAACACCTAATTCTCCGGGAGCTTGAGCGTCCTCGGCGCGAATCATAATTTCATTAATCTGGGTTATCAGTATACACTCTGAAGCCGGAATATTCCCATGTCAAACTTTATTGTATTGTCTCCAGCCGCATAAAACCGCGGGCAAGACAGTATAATCAGCAGCTTTGCTCTCAAATACTTACTCGGGAAAAATTGCCGCAGTTTGCTGTTTCAAAAACCAGGACTTTCTAAGCTCTCAAATATCCTTATCGTCCATTAGATGATTTCATCCATTTCGGCAGATTTCTTTTAAGAGTTTCTTTAAAATTTTCAAACTCCGCATCGGTTGTATATTGATATGGAGAGATGAGTTCAAGAGGAAAATCTTTATTTAATATTTTTGCATAGATTTTATCATAAGCGCCATCAATATGCTGTCCGGATGCGGTATTTTCAAAAAGTGAAAATAAAATTGTATAAAAATCCTCCGCATAATTAACAATTTTTTTCAAATTTTTTTGTTTTACAGAATTAAAAAAGTCAGCCGCCAATTTTAAATTAATACTGCTGGATGTTAGAATCAGTCCGCATGGGCTGAATAATCCGGCATATGCGTATTCAAATTCAGTAAAAAAATGACACATCTGAGGAGCGTTATAAAATACAGATAATATTCCAAATAAATTATTTGATGATATCTTGGAAGCTACAAGGTTTTTATAAGTACTGGAAATAATTCCGTACTCTTTTCCGGTCAGTGTTCTTAACCCACGAATTGTATTATAATGCAGAAAATTGCAATTGGGATATGCGCCGAGAATTTCATCAAAAAAATTAAACATTTCTTTATCATTACATTTCCCCCATGGAGGAAGAGAAATTTGAAACATCTTAAAACCTATGTCAATTCCAATATCAATTTTTTCTTTTATCTGCTCTACAGACATGCCGATAACACCCAGCAGACAGTTATTACTAATTGATTTTGTTTCATCAAAAAAAGAACGGGCGATCCTTGTAAACATGGCATTTGATACCGCATAGCCCTCGCCTGCGGTGCCAAATATATAAAGATTCTTGATATTGTATGAAATCAGCTCCTGTATAGTTTGTCGAAACAAATCATCAATAAATCCATTTTTTTTAGTGTATGGAATACAGACATTACCCATTACACATGGTTTATATCTCATATTTTTTAGCATCTGAATTACTCCTATTCATTAATATTCCATAAAACTGAACCCATATGATAGTGATTGCACACATCAGTTGATTCACCGTAAAATACAGTTAAGATTTGTCCATCAGACCTTTCATAACTATTTGGATATCCGCCGTCACCTTCGAACTCAATAATCCTGTATGGTTCCAGCCAGTTTTGCCCTTTATCTTTACTTATCATTGCCTCAATACCCTTTTTTGTACCAGCTCTATTGCCATACGAAAGCAATAAATCACCGTTTTTCAATATTAGTAAATGCCCGGGCTGGTGCTGAAAACCTGTTAAGCGCGATACATAATTCCATGTTTTTGCGTTATCATAGGACTTGTATAAAAAAAGTCCATTATCATACTGTCTTGCAGCAGCAAGCCAGTATCCGTTACTTAAATGAATGAGAGCTGTCTCATCATGCGTGTCTTTATCGTTTAATGATGAAAATTTTTTCCAACTCAAACCGTTGTCAGAACTTTGATATATATATGAGTGCAGCCCATCTGTAAAATACTTATTGGCTGCAAGATACATATTATTATCCGAGCCGTAGAAAATGTGACCATATGGAGTTGCAAGCTCGGG
>DNNS01000094.1 GCA_003497555.1 Spirochaetia bacterium | reverse complement strand
TTTCATTGTTTCGGGTGTTCAAGTTAAACATGGCGTCTTCGTGTACTTCGTGGTTAAATTTTTTTTTCATTGTTTTTTCCGGCTCCACACAACCCAGTATTTATTATATCAATTATTCAAAAATATTTTTATAAACCGGAGCAAGGGCATCATGAATTGCTAAATAATTTTTAAAAATCTTTTGGTAGTTTTCTGTGTTTTCTCCGGGAATAATCCGGTTTTTTTCCTTTACGCATAATCCGGCTGCAGAAATTTCATCTTTAAAAACCTTAATTCCGCATCCGGCCAGCATGGCTGCACCCAGAGAAGCGCTGGAGGAAGCGGGTAAAACAAGGGGTTTGCCGAAAACATCAGCTACTATCTGCGGCCATACGCTGCTTTTGGATCCTCCGCCAATCAGACGGAATTCCTGCGGGTTAAGCCCGAGTTTTTTTATAACAGTAAAACAATCAGCCAGGGAAAACGCCACACCCTCCATCAGACTGCGGCAGAAATCTCCGCGCCCGGAACGCATGGAAATTCCTGTGAAACTGGCGCGTAGATTTTTATCCCAGTAAGGGGAACGCTCTCCTAAAAGATAGGGATGAAAAATTATTCCGCCGCTTCCGGCCGGAGACAAAGCTGCTTCTTTATCTATTACAGACCATGATTCATCTGCCTTATAGTCCGAAAAAAAAGTATCGCGCAGCCAGCGTTCTGCAGCTGCAGCCGAGTTGGTTGCAGCCACGGAATACCATAGCCCGGGTACCGGATGGCTGTAAGTAAGGGTTTTTTCTCCGGGCACTGCATTTTCCGTAATGACATTTACATTTCCGGCAGTAGCCAGTTTGAGTATACACTGCCCGGGACGCACTGCCCCGGCTGAAAACGCTTCGGCTGCCGAGTCGGAGGTTCCGCATACAACCGGGATTCCGGCCGGCAGGTTAAATTCCCCGGCTGACTCGGTTGTTTTTCCGCAAATATCAGCAGGATTAATAATTTCAGGCAGGGCGGAAAAGGGAACAGCACCGAGACGACAAAGCTCCCCTGACCATTTTCTATCTTTACTCAGAAAAAACATTGTGCCCTGGGCTTCGATATAATCCGTCTGCATCAGGCCGGTGAGCAGAAAACGCATATAGTCTTTGACAAATAAAATATGAGATGTTTTTTTCAGAATTTCCGGTTCGTTTTTATGCAGCCAGAGCATTTGCGGAAGTGTCCAGGTAGGCGACGGCAGGGCAAGAGTTTTACTGAAAATTTCAGTACCATGATTTTTACCAAGTTCTTCTGCTTCAAGCGAGCTTCTCTGGTCGGTCCACATGATTACCGGACGCAGAACAGCAAGGTTTTTATCAAGCAGCACGGCATTGTGGGTTGAACCGTCAAAGGCAATAGCCGAGATATCCGGCGGGTTTATTCCGGAGAGCAGGACAGAAAGCATTTCCGCCATGGCCTTTTTCCAGTCATCCGGGTTCTGCTCGCACCAGCCTGCCTGCGGATGACTGGTTTTATATTCACAGGCATGTTCAGTGATTATTTTCCCGGCAGCGGAAACCAGGGTTCCTTTGCATCCTCCGGTTCCAAAATCAATACCGAGCAGCAGTTCTTTCATTTTACGATCCAGGCGTGTTCGCTGTCCATGACAGAAAGAAATTTCCGGTTTTTTCCGGCCATAATCCACAGGTAATACATGGTGTATCCCGGTGCATTTACTACCGGGTGATAGCCTTCTGTCAGGCACACCGCCTGGTTATGACGCACAGTAACGGTTTCATCAAGGCTTCTGCTGTCATTATATGATTTCTGAATGCCGAAACCGTTCGGCGGATTAAACCGGAAAAAATAAAGTTCTTCCATATCTACTTCCACAGGCAGATTGTCAAAATCATGACGATGCGGTGGAAAACTAGCCCAGTTTCCGGAAGGCACAATAGCCTCGCCGATAAAAAGATTATCCGCCTGAACCTCGTCATCAAGAAAAATAAAGGCTGTGCGGGTAAAATTATCGCGTCCGATTTTTTTTTCTTTGGAATCACCTGGTGTCAGCAGGCGGAAAGGCTTACCCGGTTTGCCGGGAGCAGTGGTTACGGCGATTTCTCCGCCGGTTTGAGCTTTCAGGCTGCAGGCGGAACCTGCCGGAATATAGGCGCAAAAAGGTTTACCGGAAAAAACATCTTTTCTTTCTCCGAATATAAACTCTTTACCGCAGGCATTTAATGTAAAAACTCCCGATAAAACAACAAGCGCAGTTTCGCGATCAGTAAGCACAGGCAAATCAATATTTTTACCGGCAGTCAGATTGATAATTCCGAATTTTATAAGAGAAAGACAGTCTTGCTGTACGGCAACCAGTCCGGGTGCAGGCTGATAGGTGCAGAGCAGATTTAATTTTTTTTTTTGCATAATGATTCCTTATAACATAATCAGGCTGTTTTTTTATTTTGTCTCATGATTATTATTTTAAAAATTAATCAGACGTACATTGTTCAGTCTGCACCAGAAAGCAAGACTTTCGCTGATATCTCCATAAGCTGCGGCATAGTGATGCTCAATGCCTTCATCCATGATACTGCCGATTATTTTGCTTACCGGAGAAAAAAATTTCACTTTCAGGGGATTGCCGCAGATAATCTGTCCGGTTTCCAGGCCTTCGGCCCTGATACAGAGCATTTTAAAGCCTTCGCCGTCATCAGTAAGGCGCAGAATGGTGATCGGTCCGCCTTTACAGGGAAATTCATTGGTAAGACCTTTTATGCCTCCGCCGTCCATTATTGAATGTTTGGATAAAATTTTTTCTGCTCCCGGGCAGGCAAGCGACGGAGCCGCAGCGCCGCAATGCCAGATTATTCCCTCGTTATTCTGTTCGTCATAAGAAATAAGATCACAGAACATGGGCTTGTTTGGCGATAAATATCCGCCAAGCAGCATGGATACTGTCCCGTACATGTCTCCCTCGCAGCCGGCAGTAATTCCGCTCTCGGTGAGCATGCCCAGGGTAGAGCAGATCGCCAGTCCGAAGAGATCTCCGAATTCCGGCCAGCATTTTACGGCAAAGGCCTGCAGGGAATATTTTCCGGCAAGCGCGCGGAAGGCGCAGAGCAGATCTGCGCCTTTTTCAGCTTCTTCCTGGCTGGCTTTATTAACTGAAGAAGCGGAGTTTATTTCTTTAAGCGCATTCTCATGGTCTTTTTTCCCGATATGATCCGCTTCATTTTTAATTTCCAGCAATTCAATATTTTGAACAGTAATTCCGAAATTTGCCGCCAGGGGCAGCTCTCGGTAATTGGAAGTATAAAACCCGGGAACGCGGCTTCCGGCCATGCCGATTTTCAGGCCGCATAAATATTTCTTTGCGGAAACAGCTGTCAGCAGGGGAGTAAGCTTTTCGGTTATCTGCTGCAGATCTGCGTATAAATAAAAATATTTTTTACCCATACGTTTCAGAATATAGGAATTTAGATTGGCTGAACAGAAAGAATTGGCCTTGATCCTGCCTCCATGCATGGGGGGCTCAGGCATAGACCAGAGAATTATGGGTGCACGGCAGATGCGGGTTACAGCCGGGATAATACTGCCGAGCGAGAAAGTGATGGCCTGAACAATAATAACATCGGCTTTTTTTTCAGTAAAAAGCTGCGCGGCGGCTGCGGCTTCTTCTTCAGATGTAATAACCTGTTTCGGTGCAATTATTGTGTTGCTCAGGGAACCGAGTATTTTTTGCGTGTGCTCAAAAACCTCATTTACCCTGTTGTCCAGCCAGCTTGCTTTGGCTAGGGGTAGCCAGGCAATATTGATTTTCATAATTTTATTCCTTTTAAAATTAAAAATTTTCTAACCTGATCGAAAGATTTTATATTTCTGCCCCCTAATTCCAGGCAATTAAGAGCGCTGGCAGCAGAAGCAAATCTGCAGGCTTTTTCAATATTCCAGCCCCGGCAATATGCATGCAGAAAAGCGCCGTGAAAAACATCGCCTGCCCCGGTAGTGTCTCTGGCTTTTATCCTGAAAGCAGGGAAAGTAAAATTTTTTCCATAAGCCCGCCCGATAAGGCCTTTTTCTCCGGAGGTAATAATAACAATTTCACTTCCTTGAGAAGCAAGCCTGTAAAGAGCTTCTCTGGTATTTTCGGTTTTACTCCAGGTTTGCGCAAAAAAACAGGAAGCAATGAGAATATCGGTTTTTTTTATTAAATTATCGATTCCCGGCAGAAGAGAGCCGGCATCAAGAGAAACTTTCACTCCGTGCTTTTTGGCAATATCCGCGGCAAAAAGCGCAGCCTGCAGATGATGTCCGTCACAATGTAAAACACGGGAAGCGGAAATAAGTTTTTGATGTTTTTTAATATCCCGGGGAATAAGGCTTTTAATATTGCCTTTATGCCAGACAATACTGCGCCTTGCCGATTTTTTTTCAATCCAGCAGAAAGCTGTGGGGGANNATTCTTTATATTCAAGAGCTCCGGTTTTTTCGTCATGCGGTATTTCATTTACAATACATAAGTAATCATATCCGCAAAAACCAAGGCCCGTAATGTCGATTTTCATTTTTTTATGCCTTAAGTCCAAATATACAATATTATAATTCAAAAAATGATAAAAGTCAATATGGTTTTGATAAAAATTGATAAAAAATGAAAAAAAATTGTAAATTTACAGATTACAAAAGCAAATAAAATAATTCAGGATACACACCGGCTTTGTCTTGAAAAAATTAATATTCAAATTTGACTGAAAACGGTATTTTTTTGTATTATTATTCTATCCACACCGGATTACCAATCAAAGCTTCCTGTTTGCCGTTTTCGTTTTGAGTAAAAATCTGTATTCTTATATATGAAGGCTTTCCTTTTAACATAAGCTCTATATTTTTAGAAAAATCGGATTTTAATCCGTTTTCACTGTAAATAATATCTCCTCCGGCGAAAATTTCAAATCTGCTTACCGGCAAATGAGCGTGTACAGTGCAGTCAATATTTACCGGCTTGTTTTCTTCCGCCTGAACGGTTTCTCCGAAAGTTTTATTATTTACATTAAAAGTCATTTGCGGAAAATCGCTGCGTTTTACCCGCCCATGATTATTATGAAGCCCGGAGTTGATCCAGCTCATGACTTTTTTTTCCGCATTTTTTCTGACAATACGCTGCTCAAGACAAAACCAGGGAGTAAAAGCATTTCTCTCCGGCTTGATTCCGGTTTCTCCGGTTTCTTTCCAGACATCCGGATGAAACGTTCCTGATAAATAAAGATTTCCACGCTGAAATGATTTGCAGACAGTTTCGCAGTCTGCATTTCCTTCTATCCATACGACATTACGCATACTGCCGGCGCACCACAAATCAGCCTGATGGGAATCGCTGCCGGTAGTAAGGAATATTTTTTTCCCCAGAGAGAGAAGATAATCCCACCACAAGAACCATTTCTGTTTAAAAAGAGGTTCGGAAACTTCGAGATTCCACAAGACTTCAAGCGGGGAAATACAGGGCAGGGTCGGCAGAAATTGCCATGGTGTGGCATCGGACACATGGGCGAAAGCAAGCTGTGAATCGGCTGCGGACTTTATTACGGCTTCCAGAAAATGCGGCCACCACGTTCCGTTAATATTTCCCGGAACAGGAATATTATTCCCGGCCAGCGGCCTGATCAGCATATGATGATCAAGAAAACGGTGCAGCTCCCAATGCGGCGATTTAAAAATCAATCCGAGTTCAGCACCGGGAATAACCAGATGCCGGGAAGTTGAAGCCGCCCGGCACTTGTTGCAATATTCAGTTATGATTTCCGGAATCAGCCCATGCACGGCATGGGCATGAGGAATATATTTTTTTTCCGGCATTTCCATAAAAAGATGATCAGTCTGAAAACGAAAATCCATTTCATACTGTTCGTAATAACCGGTAAGTTCTTCGATAGAATGAAAACCATCGCTGAAATTACTATGGCAATGCCCATCGCCCCATAACCATTTTTTCATACATTTCTCCTGACAAATATTTTTTCCCGGTATTTGTTAATGCGCATAATTTTCATGCCATGCCTTTATTTTTTCGGAAATTTCATTCAGGCTGTCCCAGGGGCATTCCAGGGTTAAAGGCCCTTTCCATTTCTGCAGACAGAGCTCCCGGAATATTCCGGCAAAATCAATATGCCCTTCTCCGGGCGGCAGATGCTCGTCTTTATCCGTGTGATTGTCATGCAGATGAATATTGGCAAAACATGCGGCTTCGCCTTTTACAAATGAAGCAAGGTCATGATAATTTTGGTATTTTTTATCTTTGTTTCCTTCTAAATTGGCATGACCGGTGTCAAAGGTCATGGCAAAAAAAGGCGATGCGATTTCCCGTACCATCCGGGCGCAATCTTCAAATGAAAGACGATCTCCGTTTTCAATGGTAAAAATTATTTTATTTGCTTCAGCTACAGCGGAAAGTTCCAGGTATGATTCTTTCCACAGATTCCATTCCTCGGCTTTGGAAATAATGTCAAGCGCTCCGAACCGCGGATGAGTAACAACATAGTCAAGGCCGAGTTTTCCGGCAATTTCTACAGACTGATAGAGCTGGCGAATCGACTCTCGCCGTATTCCCGGATTAAGGGCTGCAGCATTGATAAATGCAAATGGAATATGAGCGCCTTTATAAATAAAAGAATCAAGAATACTGCGAAGATCATTAATAAGTTCATCGGTATAATCCCAGGGGCCGGGATTCTGCGGAGACGAAGGCGGAAACCCGGTCATCCATAATTCCACGCTTTTTATCAAGCCCTGATCTGCCAGAAGACGCGCACCCGATAATGCTTGGGCAGGCCCTGATACCGGCTTGGGACAATGGGAAAGGCTCAGTCCGAGAAAAGAGTTTATAATGGGTTTATTATACTGCATCGTTTACCTCTATATACTAATTATAAAGTATTTATATCAATAATGCATTGTTTTTTTGTATTCCGTCACCTTTTAAATTTTTTTACATAGGGAATTTACTTTTTTCCAAAAAGCGAGTAAAATTTAACCATGCTTTTCAAGTTGACCAAAGAATATATCACTGGTTTATCAAAGAGCCGCCTTATTGAGTTAATTTTGGAATTACAGGAAAAGCATAATCGCCTGGCAATACAATTAGAGGACGACACATCGACCGAAGAAGAAAAAAAGCCGAGAAAAAATTCCGAGAACTCCTCGTTGCCGTCGTCGAAAGATATCGCCAAGGGAAAAGTGCAGACAAAGACGCCGCAAAAAAAAGGCCCGAAATTCGGACATACCGGAATAAGCCGGAAACGCGTGGCGGAGCCGGATATAATTATTTTCAACAAAATAAAAAAATGTCCACGAACTCACCAACCGATAGATTCAACCAGCAGTTCATATCAGGCGCATCAAGTAATAGAACTTATACCCGGCGCAATGCAGGTTATCGAAATACGTCGGCAGACAACCACTGGCCCGGATGGTAAAACCGTGACTGCGCCGAATATTGACGGCATTGATGATTATCAGCATTACGGTCCGTATTTGAAAAGCGTTGTGGGCAGCATGCGTTATGAATATCACATGGAATGGGACAACATTAAAAAAATGCTCATGGCAATGTACGGATTTAAAAAAATAGCGCAAGGCGCGCTTAATAATATTTTTGCCGAGTTGAAAGAAGAGCTGGAAAACGATTATGCTGGTATAGGAAAATCCGTTAAAGAAGCCAAAATTAAAGGTGCTGATGAAACCGGGGCACGGATTAACGGAGAACCAGGCTG
>DNNS01000767.1 GCA_003497555.1 Spirochaetia bacterium | reverse complement strand
CTGAATTTTTTTTGAAGGATAATTTCTCCTTCATCAAGCCCGGCAGTTATTTTCTGCAGGGTTACTCCGGTTTCGCTTATTCCGTCAAGCAGAGCCGATTGCACAGGAGAAGCTCCGCGGTAGGCCGGCAGCAGGGAAAAATGAATGTTATACATACCGCAGGAGGGAATACTGAAAAAATTTTCCGGCAGTATTTTTCCGAAAGCCGCAATCAGCCCGAGATTACAGTTAACACCGGCCAACAGTTTTATACTTTCCGGATCCGACGGGTTTAAGGTAAAAATATTTTTTTCCGGTATACCGGAGGCCAGGGCTTTTATTTTAACTGGATTTTCCATAATGCGTTTACCTCTGCCGGCAGGCTGATCCGGTTTGGTCCAGACTGCGCATATTTCAACCTGCGGATTTTTATACAGCAGGTCAAATACCCGGACTGACACCGGGGCTGAACCAAGGTAGATTATTTTAATTTTTTCCTGCATGAATCAGTCCGGCAATAATATTTTTTCAGGATTCGCAGTTATAACCATGTCTAAGAAACTGCAAAGAATGCTGCGGGCATAACGGCATTTAAGGGCAAAGAGCAGGCTTTTATAAAATTTTACCGGGTGTAACAGGACGGCTGCTATAATTTTAATTTTTTTTTTAACCGGAAAAAATTTATGATCAGGAATAAAATCATACAGGCCGTCGCTTATTACCCGTGTTACAAAAAACACCTTGTTTTCTTTTTCAGCCCAGGCTGCAAGCACGCCTGATTCCATATCTACAAAGCCTGCGGGTATCTGCCTGCGGATCAATAATTTATCCCTGGCGCAAAGAACAACCGGAGATGTATAACCTGAAGTAACACAAAAAATAAATTTTGTATTTCCAGGATTTTTATAAGGCTCGGCAGGAAAAACTTTCTCGGCATAGTATATTTTATCTGCAGTGACCAGCATGCCGGGATGTAATTCTTTCTGCATAGCTCCGGCCAGGCCGGTGGAGATTATTGCGCCAAATCCTATTTTTTTAAGAAAAGGACATTTTAAAAACCTGTGTACTCCATCCGGCCCAATACCTGTAATTCCTGCATAAAAGTCGCCGGACAGGCTTTTTACCTGGAATAACGAGCAATTTTTTTCTTTCCATAAACAGACTTTTTTTTTTTTATTTAAAAAAAAAGAAATTTCAAAATACAGCGCTGCTGTAATCAAGATACCATTTTTATTGATTTGTATATTTTCAGGCATTTTTTCCAAGAAACATTTCCAAATACCGGAAAAATTACTGCATGCGGTTTTCAGAATGTTCAGGGCGTAACAGTGGATTTTTTAAGCAGCCGGGAAGCGTCTTCCTTGGGCATGAGCGAATACAAATAGGGGACGATGGATTTTTTTCCCTGTTCAGCCGATGCCTGATCCATGCGGGCGAGTACATCAAGAATCAGCAGATCGTCGGCAAGAGCCAGGATCCGTTCCACGGATTTTTCCGGCTCCATATTAGCGAAACCTTCAGCCAATTTGCCTACTTTTTTTCTGTAATCGGCTTTTTCCTCGGCAGCCCGCGCCATTTGCTCCTGGATTTTCTGGATCTGAAGATTCTGCTCGGTAAGCTGTTTATCGCGCGTATCAAGAGCAGCGGCTTTTTCGTCAAGCTCTTTCTGAAGCACATTGATATCTGCTTCCCGGATTTCAATGGATGATAACAGTTTTTTATACTCTTCTTTTTCAATCAGAAAGGGGTCATCGCTGCGTCCGGTTTTTTTCCCGCCCGAAGCCTGCAGGGTACGCTGTTTTATAATACTGAAATAATTAACCACACCGGCAAATTCCAGCACATATAACAGCAGAACACCCAGGCAGATGTTGATAATCAGCATGAGCAGAATTTTTACTTTCATAGTTTGCTTCCGGAGCTGAATTTCATATAATTGCCGATTACTTTTTCAACATAATTTCTGGTTTCAGGATAATCGGGAAACTGGTTTCCTTCAACCTTTTCCGGACCGGCATTATAGGCAGCTAAAGCCTTTACCAGATTATTATTAAAACGCGCCAGCATGGATTTTAAATAACCGGAACCGGCCATAATATTGTTTTCAGGATTAAAGGCATCACTCACATTCAGTTCTTTGGCGGTTGCCGGCATAATCTGCATTAGCCCCATGGCGCCTTTGGGTGATACTGCCAGAGGATTAAAATTCGATTCCTGTTTGATAACAGCTTTAATCAGCTCTTCCGGAAGCTCATACTGTTCAGAGGCTTTCTGAATAAAATTTCCGTATTTTTCCGTTTGTAAGCTGTTTGCGGGTTTGATATCGACAATATCACTGTCCAGCCGTTCAATTGATTCTTCAAGCTTTTTACTGAAGCTTACCGCCGGTTTTTCCCGGACAGTCTGCTCATGTACATAGAGACCCTGCAGCTTTCCCTGTATTTCCCTGATGCGGTCAAAAACCCTGTTTAGCGATTCAAGCATTGTTTATTTACCGTCCGGTTTTAAAACATCATTTTAACATTATATTTACGGCTGGCCAAATCATCAAGAAATTTTTCTTCGTCGCGCCGTTTTTCCTTTCGATAGTTTTCATACGCGTTTTTTTTCAGATATTCGATAGCTTTGCGTTTTTTTACCGTTTCCAGAAGTTTAAGCCGCCACTCGTTTAAAACAGCTTCCTTGCCCTGACGTTCGTTTTCCAGGTTTTTTATTCCCTGTCTGTAAAAACCGGTACCTGCAGTATACATTCCTGTACCGGTCTGCGATTTAAGCAGGGATATTTTCTGTTCATTAAAACTGGCCAGGGTTTTACGGAATTTTTCAATATTTCCGATAACGCGGTTATAATCCTGAACATACTTCGACATATCGTTTTTTACTTTATCTTCTTCAGCTTTGCGCTTTTCCAGAAGTTTCTGCAGTTTAAATACAAATGCTTTCATAAAAATCCAGGTTCCGAAAAGTTATTTGCCAGGGAGTCGTCATGCTGAAGAACAGCACCCGAAACCATGAAAATATGGTTCACGCAGAGAGCGCAGAGTTCGCAGAGATCAAACTCAAGGCTGATCCAACTCTCCGCGAGCTCNNTACCGTTTTAAGACGGTATTTTCCAGGGAGAAATCGGCTGAGAATATACCGGTGGCGATTCCTCCCTGATAGTATTGTCGGAATTATTAAAAAAGATATTAGTTATTTTTAAATGAATTATCCTCAGGGCAAATTCGTACTTGTCGATTTTAGCGTTTTTAAGGCACTTCAACAAATTAAGCGACGTTAAAATCCTTGAATTTTGCTCAATTTGGGCACTTTTAAACTGGCTTTTTTGCTGTCTGAAAAGGCATTTCTCAGAAGTTAAAATGTAATCCCTGTTTAAATTGACATGGAAACGCAAAAATACGTTTTTACCCTGTTCCGTAATTATACTGAAAGAGGAATAGAATTAAATTCCAGTTTTTCTGCAGAACCGGCACAGGAAATAGTAACAGTATCGTTTTCTTTGATGCTTCCTTCAAGTATTTTAACAGCCATAATATCTTCAAATTCTTTCTGTAGCAGCCGGCGCAGCGGACGGGCGCCGAATTTACGGTCATAGCCTTTTTCGGCTAAAAAGTTTTTGGCTGACCCGTCAATCTGAATTTTTATTTTTTTTTCTGCAAGAGCGGATATGGTTTCTTTCATCAGAATATCGATGATAGCCATAATGTCGCCGCGGCCCAGGGTACGAAAGACAATCGTATCATCCACGCGGTTCAAAAACTCGGGATTAAACGCCCGTTTCAGCTCGTCCAGGGCTATATTTTTCATATCTTCAAAATTCATTTCCTGATCGGATGCGGAAAAACCCAGAGAGCCGCCTTTAAGCATTTCACGGCTTCCCAGATTGGAGGTCATAAGCAGAATAGTGTTGGAAAAATTGACAGTATGTCCGAGATTGTCGGTAAGCTGACCTTCTTCCAGCACCTGCAGCAGGATATTAAAAACATCAGGATGGGCTTTTTCTATTTCATCAAACAGCACAACCGAATAGGGCCGACGGCGGATTTTATCGGTAAGAGCGCCTCCTTCTTCGTAACCCACGTAACCGGGCGGAGCTCCAATCAGTCTTGATACGGCATGCTTTTCCATAAATTCAGACATATCAATACGGATTAAGGCTTCTTCCTTGCCGAACATAAATTCGGCCAGGGTTTTAGCCAGCTCGGATTTGCCGACACCTGTAGGCCCTAAAAAAATAAAAGAACCTGCAGGGCGTTTGTTCGATTTCAAGCCGGCGCGCGAGCGACGCAGGGCGCGGGATATGGCTCTGATGGCTTCATCCTGGCCTATAACTCTTTTATGCAGTTCTTCTTCCATATGCAGGAGTTTTTCAGATTCGTTTTCAGCAATACGCGAAAGCGGTATATGGGTAATGCTTGAGATAATGGTGGTAATGTCATCGTCGGTAATTATTGTTATATCATTTGCCTTGCGGCCCTGCCATTCGGAGATTAGATGATCAAGCCGGGTGCGGGCATCTATAATTTTATCGCGTATTTTAGCTGCTTTTTCGTAGTTTTGTTCCTTGACTACATCGGTTTTTTCACGGTTGAGTTCGTCAATTTCTTCCTCGATTTTTTTAATTTCCGGCGGCCGGATACTGCTGGTAAGATGGGCACGGGCGCCTGCTTCATCTATAAGATCTATGGCTGTATCGGGAAGAAAACGTTCTGTAATATATTTTTTAGCCATGGTAACAGCAGCATGCACTGCCTGGTCGCTGTATTTAACCTTGTGATGCGCTTCATATTTTTCTTTAATACCCATAAGTATTTTTTTAGTGTCATCAATATTCGGTTCTTCAATTTGTATGGGCTGAAAACGGCGCACCAGGGCAGTATCTTTTTCAATATATTTTTTATATTCATTAAGAGTGGTAGCGCCTACACACTGCAGTTCACCCCGGGCCAATGCGGGTTTTAAAATATTGGCTGCGTCCATGGCGCCTTCAGCTCCGCCTGCGCCGATAATGGTATGCACTTCATCAATAAATACAATTATATTCTCGGCCCGTTTAATTTCAAGAATAATGTTTTTAAGCCTTTCTTCAAATTCGCCGCGGTATTTAGTTCCTGCTACACAGGCGGCAAGATCAAGAACTACCACGCGTTTGTTATGCAGCAGATCAGGAATATTTTTGGAAAAAATACGCTGAGCCAGACCTTCAACTATGGCGGATTTTCCTACTCCGGGCTCGCCCAGCAGAATGGGATTATTTTTAGTGCGTCTGGAAAGAATCTGAATTACTCTTTCAACTTCAATAGTCCGGCCTATTACCGGGTCGAGTTTACCGGCTGCTGCCAGTTCTGTCAAATCGCGCCCGAATTGATTGATAGTGGGTGTTTTTTTATTTT
>DNNS01000768.1 GCA_003497555.1 Spirochaetia bacterium | reverse complement strand
GTTGATCCAACTCTCCGCGAGCTCCGCGACCTCTGCGTGAAACCCTTTAAATTGATTTTTTAAGCAAATTTATCGTTAGAAGACGGTATTTTCATAGGAGCTTTATTATGAGAACAATATCAATAATTTTTTTCATGATTGCTTTTATCCTGCCCGGTTTAAAAATATATGCTGATGTAGAGTTTCCCTCTGCCGACAGGGATAAGGAGTTCATTGACGACACAAAAAAGGAACTTCAGCATTTTACCGAACGGTATTATTATCCCGGAACAAAATGCCTATACGGCCAGGCAATAAACGGGCCGAAAGGAATAGAAGTCCTTGAAAAGCCGGCCGATATCCAAAAAGGCCTGGTCAAGGGAGAATTTGTTCCTTATGGGTATGGTTCCGGTATATCCGATACTGCCCTGGCAGGAGGAATGCTTTTATTCGCACTCTGCGATGCCTGTGATGTTACAGAAGATCCGTTTTTTACAACCTGGGCCAGAAATATCTTTGGCGGCTTCAAACTGATGTCCGGCGTTTCAAAGATTAAGGGGTTTGTGCCCCGAGGCCCTCATCCTGACGGTAAATCCTACTATACGGATATTTCGCGGGATCAGATATCAGCCACCATTTATGCATTATGGCGTTTTTACCGCTGTCAGGCTGCTGACAATGAGGATAAAAAGTTCATAAAAAAAAGAATTTCCGAGGTAATGGAACGATTGGAAAAAAACAACTGGAGTAATTTGTGTGAAGACGGAATAACCGAAAGCCGTATGGCAGGAGAACCCTGGGACAAAGACGGCTCCCATGCAGCAACAACGCTTCCGCCTTCACTGGCAATGGTATATGATGTTACCGGAGAACAAAAATGGCTTGACTATTACAGCAAGTTTGCGCCAAGGCAGCTTCCCTACCTTGATCCTGATCAGAAATTTGAATTTCAGGGGCATCCACTCTATATTCACCAGCAGATGTACAAGCTCGTTGCCTTCCTCAGAATAATTGAAAAAGTCGATAATAAAAAAAATATGGATCTTTTAAAAAGAGGCTTACAGGCCTGGGGAAAGGCGCTGCCGGAACAATCCTGGCCGACAGAAGGAATGAAGAAAAACTGGAAACCGGAAGATCTCGGTAAACTGGGCTGGAATGATTTTGCCTGTAATTCTTACGAAGGGTGGAAACGCTTTAACGCTAATTTACTGGACAACGCTTATGCCAGGGAAAAAGGCATTACCGGAAAAACCTATGGGCTTTTTCAAAGCACATGTATTGAATGCCCGATGGGAAATTTTTTGGGCGCATTTATGTCATACGACAGGGAAAATATCAACAGAGCCAAACCCTTGCTGGATGATATGCTGAAGAAAATTGATTTCAATAAGATTAATAATCTCTTTGTTGCCATGAAGCCGATTCTTTATAGATTGCATTTGATAAGCCTTTATGCAGAACAGAAAAAATGATATGTCAACTTATAATCAAGGATCATTTATGAAAACAATACTTATTTTATCTTGTATTTTCTGCATAAACATCTGCGTTTATGGAAATGAACCAGGTGCGGGAAATTCCAAAGAAATAAAAACCGATAAAATCCATGAAAAAGAATTAATTACAAAAACAAAAAGCCTGTTAAATTATTATATAAAATACTGGAAGCATGAAAAAACACATATTATTTATAATCATCCTGTAAACCTCGAAAAAAGAGGAAAATTTGCGGAACCCGCAGATACGGAAAAAAATATGGTAAATGGAAAAATAGTACCGTATGGATATGGATCAGGATTTTCAGATACCTCTTTGTATACCGGGCATCTCTTATTCGGTGTTGTTGACGCTTATGAAGCCAGAAAAGATGCAGAACTTGGGGAAATCGCCAAAGAACTTTTTATCGGCATGAAAACCATAGGAACATCCAGCCCGGTTCCAGGTTTTATTCCCAGAGGCCCGCATCCGGATGATCTGTCAGCGTATTACCGTGATTCTTCCATTGACCAGCATACTTCCTATATTATGGCCTTGTATAAATATTATAAAAGCTCTTTAGCAAGCGAAGAAGAGAAGGAATTTATCAGGGATTCTCTGAATAAATTCGGCAAAAGACTGGAAGACAATAAATGGAAAATATTAATTGAAGACAACAGCAGGGAAGCCCACGCCGGCGGGGCATGGACAGAGTACTCAAGCGAGGCTGGTTCGGCGCTTCTTTCGGTATTGGGAATATTGAGTGAAGTTGTGAAAAATGATCACTGGAAAACGAGGTATGAAAAATACTCAATGGAGGATGACGGGAAAAGATGGCAAGTCCTGGTTCCCGAAGATAATCCTGAACGGCTGGGCAATATTCTGTATGTCAATCAAATCGCTTTCAGGCTTAACGTTCTGTACCAGGCAGTAAACAAAGATGAGCATAAAAAGATTATTAGTCAGGCAATAAAAAAATGGGCGGAAATACAGCTGAACAGAAAATTTCCGGCGGGCAGTGACCTGGAAAATTTAAAATCAAAAATCCTAGATAAAAATCTCATTGAACTCGGATGGAAATCATATCAGTTTGATAATATGTTCGAGGCATGGAAACATTTTAATCCGGAAGTGCAAAAAACCGGCAGTACCAGCTGGGTCAAGGTTTATAATCAGAATAATTGTGTCCGTGTACCCTTAACCGGATTTTCCATGGCCCTGCTGGGTAAAGACGCGGATCTGAAAAATAAAATTTCGCCGCTGGCCTGGGAAATGCTGAATAAGGTTAATTATGAATTATTAGTGGGAACATCGGGGCCCGGAGAAATTGTATTATACCTGACATTTATTTCGCTTGAGTTGTATGCGGATTATTTTTCAAATATAAAATAAATATATTATCTTAAAGCATTAATTCTGGAGGCGTATATGAAGGATCAAATATTAAAATGGAACGCAGGTATCCTGCGGGTAGCAATCAGTATCTTGTTTTTAACACTGCTGATTCATGCTGCCGGAGAAAATCTGATTAAAAACGGCGATTTCTCCGCTGCTCTGAATAATGTGCCGGCGGAATGGGCGCTTAATCCCTACGGCGAAGAATGTGAATATACACTGATCAAGGGGCAGGGACCCGAAAATAAAAATTTTGTCCGATGGGGCGCAAAAAAACTTGCTCCCGGAGCTGCCAACGGCTCCATGCTGTTTCAGACAGGCACAGCCGCGTTAAAAGCCGGTACTGCCTATAAAATGGTATTTCAGGCCCGAAGCAGCAGCAATATGTCTATTATTGCCAAAATTCAGAAAACTGCGCCATACCAGGATACTGCCAAAAAAAAAATTGATTTAACTCAAAACTGGGAACAGTATGAGCTGATTATATCAGCGTCTGAAGACATGACTGCTTACCGGATATGTTTTTTCCCGACTGTTTCCGGGATTGCTGAATTAGCCTGTATCGAAATGCGTGAAGATCAAAATTTAGCAAAACCTGCTGCAAAAATTGAACCCCGCGAGCATACTTCAGCTAATGGAGTAAAGTGGAAACTCTGGCAACTCACGGACGACGACAGCGACGACTGGGCACCCTCAGTTGACGAAAATGGCAACTGTGTCTGGTTTGCCGGTACCGAACACCGCTACTGGGACGGTTCTGCTATGCGCACTATTCCCCAGATTCAGAACAAACTGAGCTGGCATTGCCTGGGCGCTTATATTTCCAAAGGAAAAATCGCCCTGCGCGAATATCTGGGAGACGAGAAATTCGGTATTTTTATTTTTGATATTAAAACCGGTAAAAAAGAAAGAATACTGGCAGATTTTCCCTATCAGCCCGGGCCGCGAGGTCATAAGGGCGGCGGCCGTCCGCTGGGACCCGACAGTAATGATTGGTATTCCTACTGGATCAGTATTGACGGCGAGGAGATTGCTTTCTGCAGTTTTGACGGAAACGATTATGAAATATATTACTGGAATGGAAAAAAATTACAGCAGATTACTGATAATGATTTTGATGATTATTTTCCGGTTCTTTCCAAAGGACAAATTTCTTATGCCCAGCGCCGGGGCATTTTTAAAATTAATCTCTGGGACGGCAAGAAAAATATCCGTCTGACCGGCTGGTCAACCAACGCGGGCCGGCTGGATGATGATAATGTACAGGTAGATCATTTTCTTGATAACGGAAGAGTAGCATTTGCTACCATGTATCTTCCCAACGATAATTTTAAGGGATATAATATCGCTCTCTGGGAAAACGGAGAATTTAAATATATATCAAAATTTTCTTTTGTCAATTTACGGCCGGTGATGTCAGGGAATTTAATCGGCTGGTCAGGCTGGGGCAAAAATAATACCGCTACTAGCAAATGGCAGGTTTATATCTGGGACGGGCAAAATATTGATAATCTTTCCAATAACGATGAAGTAAACGGTTTCGGCGGAGTTAATAACGGCTGGGTTGCCTGGTATGGGCAGACAGCGCGCTCAAAAGAAATCTTTCTTGCGCGCCGGGCAAAAGAATAATTTTTTTCGAAGGAGTCGTCATGTCCGGAGGAACACCCGAAACTATGAAAACAATTAAACCACCCGCTCCGCTGGNNGGTTAAATTTATATTTTCGAAGGAGCTAATATGCAAACAAGTTTTAAAAAAATCAACTTTCTGATTATTACATTTTATTTTACGTTATCCGGTTTTACCGGATTGATCGGCGAATGGAAAATTATCAACCTGACGGAAAACAAGGACAATGATTTTCTTCCCGCCATTGACAGCGGAGGTAATATGGCCTGGCGAACTCTAAGGAGTAAAGAATCTANNATCCTGCACCGCTGTCTCCTGATTCTATTGAAAAACTAAAATCCAAAGCTGTCAGTTACGGCGCCAATGTTCCTTCCTGCGCGGCTTTTCGCCCGGCAATCAACGTAAACCGTGGAGCATGGGCCTTTTTTGACGGCGAAGATTATGAAATACAGTATCTGGCGGATGGTAAAATCAAAATCATAACGGAAAATAAAACCGAAGACGCCTTTCCGGTTTTCTGGAACGATAAAATTATCTGGTGCGCCTGGGACGGTAATGATTATGAAATTATGATGTATGATAATGGCAAAACAAGTGCACTTACAAAAAATGAAGAAAATGATTATTTCCCCGCCTGCAGCGAAAAACTGCTGATCTGGCAGCAGTGGGATGAAAAAAAAACCACCTTGAATCTTGTTCAATACGAAAATGGTACAATTAGCTTTCTTGACCGTACAAAACTGGTTGCGCCTCTTATTGGAAAAGATTATCTAAAAAATCTGCAGCACATGGCTAATTTTGTCCTGGATATCAACACAGTAGAGCCTGCAGTGTATGATCAGGATATTGTTTTTATCTGGAAAGATATGGATGTTTACCGGGTCGCGTTTTTTGATAATAAAGCCGGTATTTCCGCAAGAATCAATACGGACAATTCGGGCAGGCAGTATTTAGCCAAGCATTTAGCCATGTTTAACAAAAAAATTGTTTTTTCATACTGGAACAGCGCAGTTGAAGAATATGATCTTTTTTTCTGGAAACAGGGTATGAATACAGCGGAAAAAATTATCCGCCAGGGGCATGATTCTTATCCGGCGCTTAATGATACAATTTTACTCTGGCAGGGTTTTGACGGAGCGGACTGGGAAATATTCAAATCCGGATTATAATAATATTGCAGACAGGATTTACTGGAATGCTTAAACATTAATTACGCTTAATGAATACAATTTTTATCTTCCCGGCAAGTCTTTTTTTGTTTAGTATTTATTTACCGAGGAATCCGTTAAAGTTCGTAATTACAAAAAGCTTGACCTGGGTGCAGCATAGATACGGCAATTGAGGCAATCTGCGCATATATATGCTGAAAGATCTGATGGATAATCCAATGAATGATTTAAAATACAGCAAATTTTCTATTGTTGATTCGGGCGGGTTTTCGGGACGGCCGGGCGAAGGCTATACAGTTCCTAAAAAGTCAGATCCGCGAAGCGGAAAAATGAAAACTGCCGGCAAAAATTTTTTCCACCGTATGGTTTCAGAAATAGTCAGGGAAGTAGAAAAAAAATATTCGCAGCTTGGATAGAAATTATCACAGTCATCCTATAAAAAATTAAAAATAATTGAGATGTATAAAAAATAATATGCGTTGACTAAAGAAAATATGCACTTTATAATATATTCATGGCATTTTTAATTGACATAAATAAATTCAAAACAATTATCAAAACAAAAGGATATAATTCAATTAAGGAACTGGCGGCCGAACTTGATATTCATAAAAATACAGTCAGCCGTTTTTTATCCGGCAATCCGGTGTTTTCAAAAAGTTTTGAAAAAATACTTTCCGCTTTGTATATTAATCCCGTCGATATTCTTGTTAATAAAACAGATAAAAAAAATATTGTTATTAACCGTAAAATAGCAGCTTATGTTGATCAAATGAATACGCAGTTTCCCTCTGTTACCTTTATTTTATTCGGTTCCCGAGCCCGGCGCAGCAATAAAAAATATTCCGATTGGGATATCGGCATTTATTCCGCAAAAAAAATAACGCATGCAGAGTATCTTAAAATACGAATGTTCAGCAGAACCCTGGAAGATAAATTACCCTATAGCATGGATATTGTCAATTTGAAAAATGCAGATAATGATTTTCTGAAAAATATATCAAAATCATGGATGTTTCTGGCCGGAAGGCAAATTGACTGGATCCTGTTGCAGGATGAGGCAGCCAATGCCTGAAAAAAAAAAACTTGCCAATGCTGTAAATGATCTTAAAAACGCCCTGAAATATAAAAATAAGGCATTAAAAAATAATTTTTTTTATGCGGGTATTGCAAAATGCTTTGAAACCTGCTTTGAATATACATGGAAATACTTTAAACAATATGCCATAAAAGAAGGACTGGAAGTTTTCAGCCCCCGGGATTCTATCAAGGCGGCAGGGCGCCTCGGTTTGATTGCTGATGTAGAAAAATGGCTTGCATTTCTCGAAAACAGAAATATTGCTGTGCATGATTATCTTGGAATTTCTCATGCGGAATATCTGAAAACCATAAGCAATTTCTACCGGGAAGTCGGCAGGATTAATTTTCCTTGATAATAATTCCAAATAACATCATTAATCCGACAGGCCGCGTATAAATTTTACCGGTGTAATGATATGAAAAACCCTGCCGGCTCTTAATTCACTGTATCTTTTGTGCAGTAAGGAAACGGAATCGAATCCCAGCCGGTAAAAAGGGCGTTCAACCGTATTGATGAGCTCCCGGGTCATCAGGGGGTTATTGTCAATGCCTGTCAGGTAAATCCTGATAATAAAATTTTTGCATTTACATCTGGAGGTTTATTATGCTTCTTCGCCCGCATCATCTGATTGACATCATCGCAGGCATCGGCCGGAGCGATGAAATAAAAGCGCACGATTATGGTCATGCGGTACATCTGGTTATGCAGAAAGTACTGGACAATAGCTGCGGCCGTATCAAATTGATCGCAGCTGCAGATGATATCTGCGGACCATGCGTGCATTTACAGAAAAACAAAAAATGTGATGATCTAATCACCAGCCTGAAACCTCCGCTTTCCAAACAGCAATACAATGACAAACTCGACAGGCGGCTTTTTAAATTTCTGAATTTTCCCGAAGGCAAGATTATGGTATTAAGTGAATTCCTGGAAATAATAAACAAAAATATAGAGGAGACCTGTGTAATCTGCACACATCCCGGCGAGGACAGTCTGGAAAAGGCAGAGGCTGTAAAAAAAGGAATAACTTTACTTGGGCAGAAAAAATAATATTTTAAATTATTATTAACTTGAGAGAGCACAACCGATAATTTTATATTGCACCTCTTTACTGATGTAGCGTTCAAACCAGCGGTTTATTTCTTCATTCTGAATTGTTTGTGAATTTGAGGCATAATGGATCCCCTTTGGTGTTTATAAGGTCTCCTGGTTTTTACTTACTTTACATGTCCTCATTTTAATCGTTACCAACTTTATTTTTACATATCAACTCAGATTTTAAAATTTTTCTTTTATCATTTAATTTAACAATCTGATTGGATTCTTTTTTTCTCTTGGTTGACTTTTTTAGAACAGGAGCATAGAATAATTTCAAGTCAGCGGAAATTTAATATTCTGATACTTAGTGGAATTTAAAAATGAAAATTTCCCCGCGCCTTTTTTATCCCTATCAAATTCCCGTCGCAGCAGAAGCGAAAAAACGATGGTCACAAATTATTATCGAAAAAGATAAGGTCTATACTTTTTCCCGACAAGATCAGGATTTAGGCATCTATGCCTGTTATGCGCGTTATGAACAATTGCCTGGACTGCCCCTGCATTTTCACCGCTTTTTTGAAATCACCTTGTTACTTTCCGGCGCAGGTACTAATTTCATCGGCAAATGGGAATATCCCATGCGCGCCGGTTCCCTTTTTTTCATCAATCATCTGGAAGAACATCGGGAAGTTATTACCTCACCGACGGTGGAAAAACTTATTTTAGCGTTTCTTCCGCAGGTGATCGAGTCTGGTCTGACATTAGAAACATCTTCCGCGCTGCTCGGTTCTTTTCTTTTATCCGAACCATTCTGCCGTGACGCGCTGGCGTCTTTCAAAGGCTACCTGCTATCCGGCGCTGCTCTGCAGCGGGTTAGCCGGAGCTGGTTGCAGCTTATTCATACCTTTTATCAGAAATCAGACAGGTATAAATCTTTTTTAATAAAAAACCATCTGATTTCGCTTCTCAGCGTTATCTTAGAGGAAAGCATTCTCCGCTCCCCGCTGCCGAAGCGTACCAGCGATACACTTACACCGTGTATTAATTATTTACATACCCATTATATGATGATAAAGGATATTAACGACATCATCCCTCTATCTATGATCAGCAGAGGACATTTCTATAAACTTTTTAAAAAAAATACAGGAATGCATCCGTCCCAGTATCTGAATAATCTCCGAGTTCAGAAAGCCAAGGAGCTGCTGCGGAAAACAACGCTCTCTGTTAAAAATATTACCCGAGAAGTTGGTTTTGCCAATGAGAGTTATTTTCACCGCCTGTTCAAATCAATTACCGGTACCTCGCCTGTGCAATACCGTTATGGCGGCTCAACCGAGGCGAAAATTGTACAATAATATATGACTATAGTTCATTGTTATGTACGATGAATTGAATTATAATGTAATGTGAATCCTGGGTGATATGAGAGGAAAAATGCATAAAGGATTATTTTTAACAGTGCTCTGGTTTTTCACGTCTATACAGGCCAAAGAGCTGGTATTATTTGACGCTGAAAAAAACGCTGTTACCGAATTGGTTAATAAAACCATGTCCTGGGAAAAAGGTGATTTAACGCCGCAGGCGAAATTGATTGAAAAAAATGGGAAAAAAATTGTGGATATAACCTATTCCGGCAGCACAGGCGCCGCCTGGACCGGTATATCTGTAGCTCAGCTTCCTGATGTGCGCGCAGAGCTGGAAAAAAATAAGGGCTCCATTGAAGGAATAAAAGTAATAATTGATTATGATAACGATGATTTCACTAAAATAATAGCCAGCTGTGACTTCGACGATAATACGAGTTTAAGCAAAACCCTGGCGCTCGACAAAGGAACAAAAGAATATATTATCAAAACCGGCTTTAGAAAAGCCGACTTTCCTCCAAAATGGGAACTACTTAAAGATTTCGCTTTAAAAAATTATGATAAACAGAAAGGTCAGACAGCAGGAGAAAATTTAAAATTCCGTCTTAGTAGAATTTCAATGATTGTAAAAGAAGCGGCAAATGGAAAAACTGCGCAATCATCTTTGCAGTTATTTGACGTCAAGAAGACCTATGAGGTTCTTTATACGGAAGATAAAATAAAGATCGACGGCGATTTAAGCGACGCTGCCTGGGGAAAATCGACGTTTTTAGACGGCTATTACGACTTACAGGAACAATTTCCGATAAATGCTGAAAAATCGCCTTTGCAAACCAAAATCGTCTACGACGCTAAAAATCTGTATATAGCGAGCGCCAGCGAATTCCCTGCAGAGCCGCGGGCTGATGCTAAAGAAGACAATGTAAAACAGGTTTTCGGCGACGAGCCTATGGAATATTTTTTCAGCGCGGAAAACAACAATAACCGTTTTATCCAGTACGCCGTAAATTTTCGGGGAATATTTTTTAGTTCCATACGGGAATACGATGCTAAAGCAGCGACGATCACCGCTAAAGTGGATTTTAAAATTGAGCATGAAAAAGCTTTTTCCTATAAAAATAATAAATGGATCGCGGAAATTGTTTATCCTTTAAGCGCCCTGAAGATCGATCTGAAAGAGGACAGATATGCCGGTTTTCAAACAGCCCAGACTTACCATAAAGCGAGGCTTGAAGGAAAACTTAAAACGTTAAGCTGGTGTAAAACACCGCGTTTCCCGGATCCGACTACTTTCGGCCTGCTGGTTTTTAATAGTAAACCTTTCGGCTCCGGGCAGATGGCGCTCCAAAAAATATTTAAAGAAGATAAAAATGAAAAAGCGGATTTTATGTTTATCTTGGAATTAAAGAAATTCCAACCGGGCACATATAAGCTCAAACAGAAACTGGTAGACCGAGCGGGTAAAATAATCCGGGATACAAAAGAAATCAATATAAAAAATTCCAGTGAAATATTAAATCTGGAAATTAAAGATGCGGATAATGGCAACGGCCTGTATACGCATTATATACAGGTTCAGAACAGTGAAGACAGTGTTTGTGTGCTGGGATTTAATTTCCAAAACCAGATGAAAACAGGGGACCTCTTCAGCGCCCGGATATTTCACCCTGAAGTAAAACAGGTTAAATGGGGAACGGAAGTTTTTTACGCCGGAAAACAGGATGTTTTATATGTAGAAGACAAGGCCACGGAAAGGACATTGAAGACCGCCGGAATGTTTATGGAAAAATACTATGGCTATACGGGTAAAAAATTATCTCTTAAAAAGAGCGGAAATATAGAACAGGAAAAAAGCCTGATAATGATAATCCGGGATAGTGTCCTCTGGAGCGCCAAGGAAGAAAAACTCAAACCAGAAGGTTATTATATAAAAATTGCGAATGATAAAGCGCTGTTAACCGGCAGAGATGAATCCGGAATCTTTTACGCTGGGATCACTTTTCTGCAGGCCTTGCGGAATTCGATGAAAATTGAAAAAGACAGCCCTGTTTTGAGCGCGGAAATACTGGACTGGCCGGACATATCGGTAAGGCCCGTAAAATTATTCCATCCCTTGCTTAAAGAGAAATACTGGATAATAAAAGATAAATACACCATACAGGATTTAATGGACTGGACGGAAAAGTACGCCATTAATATGAAAATGAATATTTTCATATTAGATGCCAGCTCAGCGGTAAAATATGAAAAAAATAAAAAACTGAATAATCCGAATATGCCCTACACGATGAGCGATATGAAAATATTTGCCGATTTTTTACGCGAACATTTTGTTAAACCGGGATTCTCCTGGGAAGTCGGCGGCCATGGGGCTTACTGGCTTCTGGGTTATTATCCTGAACTGCGCGAAAAGGGCTGGCAACAGCAGTCGGATGTATCGAACCCTGAGCACAATAAAATAGTCTTCGGCGCCATGGAAGAAATCATTGACACTATGAATCCTGATTATATTTCCGCCGGGTCAGACGAATACTGGCATCATCAAAAAGAAGGCGAAACTGCGGATGAACTGCTATACGGTAAAACCCGGGCACAGGTCTTTCTGGACTTTCATATCGATTTACGGAATTTTCTAAACAGTAAGAATAAAAATATAAAAATGATAATGTATCATGACATGCTTGATCCATCTCACAGCGGTAAAAGGTTTGATGTATATAAAATTACAGACAAGATGCCCAAAGATATAATAGTTGCAAAATGGAGCGCTGAAAGTCAGTATGATCTGACAAAATACGGATTTAAGCTCTGGGCCATGGGAACAAGCTTTTACAGCGGGTTCAGGGAGGTCAAGGATAAACTGAGCGGTTCCGGCGCGACACCGTATAATTTCGGCTATAGAGCGAAATTGGATGCCGCTTCGGTGCCCTACAGCAGAATCAATAAAACCCTGATGCAGGTGAATATCGCCTGGAATTTATTCAACGACAATGTTTACGATGAAACGGCGTTTTTCGAAAGCGGTAAAATGCCGGCTGTTTTTCAGATGCTGGCGGTAAAGGAAAATCCTTATGCCGGAGATAAGATTCAGATAATTGATCTTAAAGAGAGCCTGAATTGTTCCTTTACCGAATATGTCCGAGGAAAAAAAATCGATTATTATCAGGGACTTTCCGATCCTCTGCCTGTTCCTGAAGGAACGCAGACAATCGGAAATATTCCTATGCAGCTGTACGGGGTAAAAAATAAAAACTGCGTTCTTCTGGAAGCGAAAAAAACGGAAATAACCATCGATATTAACGGCAGTTTTTCATCTCTGATCTTTTTGCACTCAATTGAGATCGGGAAACAACCTGATTTTACCTTGTCACAGAATGAAGCAGTAATGTATCCTTTCGGTCTGCCTGCCGGAAATTATATCGTCACATATGCCGATACGTCGGAGGAAATAATAAACATCAGAATAGATAATAATATTAACAGATTGTATGATGATAAAATTATGATCAGAGATGCTCTTAACTGCCGCTACAGATATATAATCACCGACAGCAGAGGCGTAGGTACCAGCTTGCATCAGTGGGAATGGGTCAACCCGCATCCGGAGAAAAAGATTTCAACAGTAACTATGAAACATGATAATGTGATCAATCTTGATGTATTGCTGTTTGCCTTATCCGGACGGGAAGTTAAAAAATAATTTAAGTATACCACAAAGCATCGATAGAAGAGGGTTGATATGAATTCACGTGAAAGAGTTTTATCTGCTTTTAAAAGGCAAACACCTGATAGAGTTCCAAAAATGATATATTATCCCATGCCGTTTGGTAAATATTTTTCCGATCTGGCCAGGAAAAATATCGGTAATGAAGATCCTGTTAAATATCTTAAGCTGGATGTGCATGGATTATTAGGCTATAAAGCAACCAATAAAAAATATGACTTTTCCAGATACCACCCGCGGAATATAAAAATTGACGGCGAAATAAATGAATGGGGCGGAGTGTGGAAAGGCGACCACATCAGTCCGTTCTATCCAATGAAAGATATTACCAATTCCGGGGAGGTGGAGTCATATCCATTTCCCGATGTAAACGCACCCTATAGATGGGAAGGGCTGGAAGATGAAATTAAAAAGATGAAAGCAGCGGGTTTTCCGGCCATTCAGCGTTATGAATGCGGAACATTTGAACAGCTCTGGGATCTGCGCGGAATGGATAATTTATTGGTAGATTTTTTTGATGAACCGCCATTTCTCTTCCCGTTACTAGAGAAAGTATCAGATATTAAAGCCGGGATAGCGGCAAATTATGCCAAAGCAGGAATGGATGTTGTCTGGACCGGGGATGATTTGGGAGCTGAAAAATCCATGCTCCTTAATCCTGATATGTGGCGTAAATATCTCAAACCCTGTTCAAAAAAAATTATTGCCGCCGCCCGGAAGGAGAATCCGGATGTCTTGATAGCTTTTCATTGTGACGGATTTATGGAGCCGGTTATTCCTGATTTAATTGAAATAGGAGTAGATATACTTCATCCAGTTCAACCGGAGTGCATGGATCCGGCAAAGATTAAAAAAAAATACGGCAGTTCAATATCATTCTGGGGAACAATCGGCTGCCAGCATACCCTGCCGTGCGGTAAGCCGGATGAGGTAAAAAGAGAAGTAAAAGAACGAATAGCAACCGTAGCTGCGGGAGGAGGGTTGCTTATTGCCCCTTCGCACTTTGTTTATCCGCCAACACCATGGGCAAATATTATTGCTTTTGCGGAGGCCGTTGAAGAATATGGAAAATATTAGAGAATGAAAAATAAATCAGACATCCGGTACCTGCATCTTTTTAACAGCTGGACATTTAAAGATAATTTGGGTCTTATTATCGAACTTAAGGGGAAGACAATTATCCCTGCAGGTTATCAAGGGCTGCTTAGGCATAAATAGTTAATAAGGATAATAAAATGACTGAAGAAGAAATAAAAGATCTCGCGGTTAAAATAATTGGAAAAGATGAAACTCAATTCGGCCAAGAGCTGAATATTACGCGGTCTCTCGGAATTGGCGGCTGCATGGATACTGCAGTAGCCGGTGACCGCTTATATGTGATCGGCGAAGGGAAACTCCATGTCTGCGATATCTCTGATCCGAATATGCCGAAAAGCCTCGGCACGCTGACAGGCCTGGGTAAC